>CAYYOP010000001.1:0-35473 GCA_964473435.1 uncultured Muribaculaceae bacterium
AAAACTTTGCGGTATGAATCTTCTCTTGTTTGATCTAACGGAGCATCATATTCAAGTAAACATCTTGTTATACCTAATCTAATAGCGCCAGCTTGACCTTTAAATCCTCCACCAATAGTAGTAACATCAATATCAAATGTTTTTTCATTGTTTGTTAAAACTAAAGGTTGTTTTAAATCCATAACTAAAGTAGCAAATGGCATATATTCATTAACGTCTTTGCCGTTAATAGTAATTTTTCCTTTTCCAGGAACCATTTTAACCCTCGCTACTGAGCGTTTTCTTCTGCCTGTTGCAGATATTTCTTTATTCATCATTATATCTCCCTACTAAAGTGTTATAACAGTAGGTTGTTGTGCCTCTTGTTTATGGTCAGGTCCTGCATATACAAATAATTTTGTAAACATTGCTCTTCCTAAACGATTTTTTGGAAGCATTCCTTTAACAGCTCTTTCAACCATTTCTACTGGATAACTTTCTATCATAGTTTCTGCATTACGTTCTCTTAAGCCACCTGGGTGTCCTGAGTGATTGTAATACATTTTGTTGTTTAATTTATTACCTGTTAACAGCACTTTTTCTGCATTAACAATAATAATAAAATCTCCACCATCGACATGTGGCGTAAATGTTGCTTTATGTTTTCCTCTTAGCATATGAGCGGCTTTAGTAGCAACTCTACCTAATGGTAAACCTTCAGCATCAATTACAAACCATTTACGATCAACGGCTTCTTTTGTTTGCATAAATGTTTTCATATTTTTTTCCTTTCATTACCTATTATCTCTATTATAACTTCCCACATTATAAAAGAAATCCGGTAAATAAAATGTACCAGATTAAATTATATGAGAAAGAAGGGGAAAAGTCAACTGATTATAAGGCTTAATGGCTAATTTGTCATATTTTTTAGTAATTTAACATATTATAAATGTTTTTATACATAGAATAATCATGATATCTCATGTCTTTTAGTGTATATTCATTTTGAAAACGATTTGGTCTACCAAATCCTATTCCAGATAAAAACACTCTCTTACCTTCAGTTTGTAGATAAGTACTTACTCCATATTTTTTATCTTTATATTCTATTTCTAAATCAAAACAACTTTCATATTTAACTCCATTATAATAAGTTCGATCATGTTTATAGCGCAATATTTTTACACCTTGCTTTTTTAAATGTTTTAAGTTAGATAAATATTCATCATCTTATTTAATCTTATCTTTTTGTTCTTTTTCTACTTCTTCACTAATTTCCATGTTTTCATTGTTTAGTATACTATTGTAGTTTTGTAAAATTAAATGTTCAACGGAAATATAATCGTAATTTTTCAATGCTTTAACAAATGTTTTTGTTCTTCTTTCATTTATTTTTGCTGAAAAACTTGTTAAATCTATATATCCGTATCTTTCTCCTATTTTTATTGTTAATTCTCCATAGTGCTATTCTCCTAAAGTTAGAATAGCAACATAACCAATAACAAATACTAGCAAAAAACAACCAAAAGAAAAAAACTTCTGGTTTACTCCAATTAAAAAATAATATCTAGTGATATTATTTAATGTTAATAACATCTGACTTATCGACAAAGATTTTCAAATCTTTTTTCAATTCGATCTTTGCCAAGTAATTTCATTATTTGATAAAGATCAGGAGTCGTTGTTTTGGTTGTTAATGCTATTCGTAATATATTACTTATATCTGCTACATTTCCTAAATATTCTTCAGGATTTTGTTTGTACAAACTCATCTCTGAAGCATAACCTACCTCTGTTGCTAATTCCTTTATTTTTCTAAACCAATTTTTTTTGTCGTCAGTGTTATCATAGTACTTGCTAATATATAAGTTAATTATTTCCTTATATTTCTCTGAATTGTTAACTAATTTAAAATCAATATTTTGATGGTTATAAAGTTCATCATACATATAAACCATATTTTCTTTAACATCTGACCAAGCCGCAAAATCTTTTCGTGGTTTTTTTTGTTCTCTTTCTATATTTAAAACTAATGTTGAATATTCTGGATACTTAAGTAATATTTGATGAAATTCTTTATCATATACTTCAGACCAATTTAAAATATTCTCATATACTTCTTTAGCGCTTAATCTAGATATATAATTTTTAGAAATATTTAATAATTTTTCTAAATCAAATAATGATCCGCTTGAAGACATTTTTTTAAAATCGAATTTAAATTCATTTAAGGATGATTTTGGATTTTGATCTAGCCATCCTTCAAAATTAGAATTCGCAGTTGTCATTAAATATAAATAAACTGCTGATACCGGTATTCCTTTTTCATGATAATAACTTAATGCTGATTCTGGATCTTTTCTTTTAGATAATTTCCGAATAGAATCTCCATCTTTTTTATTTACTGGTGCGACATGACAATATTTTGGTAATTCAAAATTGAATATTTCAAATAATTGGGCATGAATAGGAAATGAACTTAACCACTCGTCTCCTCTTAGTATATGAGTAGTTCGCATTAAGTGATCATCTACTAAGTGAGCAAAGTGATAGGTAGGTATTTTATCGCTTTTAAGCAATACTATATCTAAATCATTTTCTGGAAATTCTATTTTTCCTTTTACTAAATCAGTACATGTTACTTTTCTGGCAAAATTACCCGGTGATTTTAATCTTGTTACAAATTCTTCGCCATTTTTTATTTTTTGTTCTATTTCTTCTAATGTTAAGTTGCGGCTTTTAGCATATCTACCGTAATAGCCAAGTCTTTCTTTTCGACTTTCTTGGTTCTTTCTTATTTCTAATAATTCTTCCTCTGATGCGAAACAAGGATATGCTAGGCCTTTTTCAACTAAATGTTTTGCAAATGTTTGATAAATTTCTGCTCTTTCAGTTTGTAAGTATGGACCGTAATCACCCAAGTCTTCTTCTTGGTTTATACGCCCTTCATCAATTGATAAGTTAAAATTTTTAAAATCGTCGACAATTCCTTGTATACCATTTTCGACACTTCTTTTTTCATCAGTATCTTCTATTCTTAAATAAAATACTCCATTAGTGTCTGTAGCAATTTTTCTTGCTATAAAAGCTGTCCTTAAACTTCCCATATGAACAAATCCAGTTGGTGATGGTGCGAATCTTGTTACGATTGCTCCATTCGGTAAATCTCTCTTCGGATAAAATTCTTCATAATAATTAATATCCTTATCAATGTTGGGAAACATTAAATTTGCGACTTTTTGATAATCCATAATATTCCTCTTTCTTAGTTATATTTTTTAAATTTTTCGATTGGCAACCAATCACAAGCAAAACTTACATATTTTTTTACTTTATTATTGTGTACTTGAAAATATATTTTTTTATTACAAGGTATATTTTCTGGGGCATCAATATTTTCAAATATATAAGGTTTTATTTGTTTATATATTTCAATTCTATTTCCTAATTTTAATTTTATGGAGTTTTTATCATTAACTGTAACTTCCATAATTTCAAACGGTGTTGTTCTATTGACTATTTGAGTTCTTGTTTTGACATATTCTCCTTTAAATAACTCTATACTTGGTAATTCTTCATTGATTGTCTTGGAATAATCCGACCCTGTTATGAGATTAAGCAATCCTACACATATATCATCAGCATTTTGGTCATTAATAAGAATTGTAACTGATAGTTCTTCTTCAGGTAGTATTAAAAAATGTGATGACATTCCTTCTACACAACCTGTATGACCAATTCCTCTATAATTACCATCTGTTCCTAAAAAGCCATGAAACACAGAAAATAATTCTTTATTGCCAGATGTGTATGACATACTTAATAATTCTTTTAGAGTTTCTTTGTTTTTAAATAATTTATTTTTCATGTTAGTAGACATTAATTCAATAGCAAATTTAGATAAATCATTAGCTGTTCCTATAACTGAACCTGATGCATATAACCATTCTGCCCAGTATAGATCAGTTAATTTAAATTCATCAGATTTCTTATGATATCTATATCCTGTTACTTTTTGATCAATGATTTCTTTTATTGGTTTTCTTTCTGGATAACAACAATTCATTTTACATGGTTTAAAAATATTATCCATTACATATTGATAATAAGGTACACCTGAAATATATTCTACAATATAAGCTGCTATAGTTGCACCAAAATTTGAATAACTGTGAACTTCACCAGGATTAAAGCATTGTATTCCACTATATCCTTTTAATAAAGTTTCTTTCATTGAATTGAAATCACTAGAACTTAATGGAACTCCATCTTCACTAGTGTGTATCCAACTTGCTTCAAATCCTGCTGTATGATTCATTAAATGTAATAAAGTTATTGGTTCATTAGAATATAATTTCAATTTAAAATCTTCTGGTAAATATTTAAATATGCTTTCACTTAAGTCAAGTTTATTTTTTTCTACTAACTGCATTATTGAAACCCATATAAATAGTTTACTAACAGAAGCATAATTAAAAGTGTTACTATTTGTCACTTTTTTATGATTTTCTCGATTAGATAAACCATAACTTTCGGAAAAGATGATCTTATCTTTTTTAGTTATAGATATTTGAGCTCCAGATATTCTTTTATTAATAAATTTATTTATATAATTAGAAATGAGTTGCTCTAATTGATCATATTCAAGACTAATTGGTATTTTTTTATTAGAATTTAAATCAGTCACTTGTTATCTCTCCTGTTAAATTATTATACTATGGATACTTTTTATTGTACAGTTTCTAATTATAATTAAACAAAAAAATAAGATGAATTTCACCTTATTTAATTTCTATTGTTTTCTTTGTTAATGATTCGTCTTTTTTAGGAATTGTAATGTGTAGCGTTCCTTTTTCAAATTTTGCTGCTACATTTTCATCATCGACATCTCCTAGATTAAAAGTTCTAGAATATTCTCCGTAACTTCTTTCTCTTCTAATGTAATTTTTCTTTTCTTCTTTTTCTTCATTAGATTTGTTTGCAGTTATTGTTAAATAACCATCTTTTATTTCAATGTTAATATCCTCTTTATCATAACCAGGTACATCTAATTCAATGTAGTATATCTCGTCTTTTTCATAGATATCACACTTCATGTTATTTCTTCCATTAGAAGATAAGAAGAAATTCTCGAAATCATCATCAAAGAAAAAACTTTTTGGGATTAAATTCATAATTCCACTTCCTTCCGTAATTTAATTATATCACACATTTAGCACTTGTCAATACCGAGTGCTAAATGTGTGCATTTTTAGTATACACAAAAATAACCTAGATATACCTAGGTTATATATTAAAACTAATTAAATCATCTATATTGTTATTAAATATAAATAATAATAATTCTTTGTCGGCTTCATTTATTTTTGATTCTAAATTTTGTTTATCTTTAAAACATAAATCAGGACGATATTTAATTATATTAATAAAGTTCGTTACTCCAAAATCCTTTAAGAATGCTAGTATTTCAATAACGTTTTGTTGCATTATTTCTAAATTAGTAACTATTTCATTATTTAAATGATTTTTTATATCGTTTACTTCTTCTGTTGTTATATCAAACTGTTTTAGGTATTCGATCATAATCTTTTGTTACTCCTATTCTAGCAACTGCTTCTTTAACAAATTCGTGTTCATGTGGTTCAAGAACCGAATTATGAATAATCGCATATAGTAAAGCTTCTTTTAATTCAACATCCAGATTTATCAATATCTTGAATACTCTAAAAACTTTGGGTCTCGATATAATCTGAGTACCAAATATAAATTCGGTTTTTCTTTTTAATAATCCCATTGGAGCATCAGTGTATATAGCAGCTCTATAACCTTCGTCAACGATTTCCATAACTTCATATTCTGATTTTATTTTTTCAATCTCAGTGTCACTTATTACTAATTGACTATTTATAATTGCTTTATTATAAGTTTCGTTCTGAGTTATAGGCATTTCTAAATTCAATTCAGTAGTGTTTTCTGATATATTAATATTATCTTTAGGACTTGCCCATACTTCATAATTATTTTTATAAGCATAATATATTCTTTTAATTATTAATGTTTTGAATGCATTTCCTGCCTTTGTTGGATCTTTATGAATAGTCTCATTTAAACCAACTTCTATAAACTGATCTAATTTAGATGCTAGATCTCTACTATGTAAAAGACTAAAACTTGGATTTTCTTCTACTAATAATGACTCAGTGTCAAAACCGTACATCTCTAAAACATTTAAATTTTTTTCAACTAAAGTTGGTATATCTTTAGATGTATTTAAAAATAAGTTTGAGCATTCATCAAATATTTTCTTTATATCAGATCCCCTTTTATGAAATTTTGTTGTTATATTTTTTAATTTTTTTGTATCTGTTGTTAACAATAATATATTATCTGTTATTATTTTCTTTACAGACACTTCATATTTATCAAATATTTCAACGTTGGTTTTAAAGTTACTATATCCTTTTTCGCTAAATATTGATATTCCTGTATTAATCATTTTAGTAAATTCAAAACTTGGAAGTTCAATATTATATTTAATTTTTAAAATGTTGATTACATCTTCTATTATTGCTGCAGAAGTATTAGTTAGCATATAAATCAATAAATTTATATTGCTAGGCTTAATACTATTTAAAATTTCTGGATATTCTTTTATTTTATCCGCTAATAAATTTAAGTTGTTCAAATCTTTTATCGCAATTAGCTTTAATTTCATAGTAATAGGTAATTCATCATAGTTATAACCTAAACAAGAAATTATTTCTTTGATTCTTTGAGTTCTTTCTGCTTCTTCTATATTAGTGTTTTGTTTTGAAGGCGATGATGTTCTTACTACAGAATTAAAGATATCATTTTGATCATCAACATCTAAGATTGATGGTTCTTGCACTACATTTTTAACAACATTGATTACTTCTCTTTTTTCTGGTTTTTCTTCTTTCATTATTATTTCTTGTAATTTTCTGGAATTAAACTCATTTAAATATGTAAAAATTGAATCTAAATTACTTTCTGCTTCTGTAGGAGTTTCTATTCTAATTATTTCTTCAATAATGTCATAATCTTCTACAGTAAATATTTCTTCAGAATTTACTATTGTTATTATTTTTCGATAATCGGATAATTGTTTTTCTGATCTTTCTTTTACATTTTTAGTTATCAATTCATTTTTTTGAATTACTTTATTTATTAAATCTTCTAGTTCTTTTAATTTTAAAAGTTGATCTTCACTCAAATTTATTTTCGTTTGTTTTTCACCATTTAATTGAGCTACTCCTCTAATGTATTTTATCATAGCAATAAACTTTTTAGATTCTTCATTATCACCAATTTGTTTTGAGATATTATTTAACATTCCGTCAGTTAGATGAATTATATCTTCTGGAGGATTTTTATAGTTTGTTAAAAAAGCTTTTAATTCAGTAGTATCAAATGCAAGTTGTTGTACATCAGAACCTATTTGTTCCGTTAAAAGTGCATTATTAATTATTTCTAAAAGTATTTCTTTTCCTTTTAACATTCTATTTCCTCCTTTCATAAATTTATATTTATTTCGTCTTTTCTTGAGTGATTTCTAATCTGTTTTTAATAATATTGTAAGTTTCAATATATTCGTTAATGTTTAAAATTTCTTCTTTGCATTTTTGTTCATAAAGTTCAGGTGAGTCTTTATACTCTTGTAAGTATGTTTCTAACAAGGTAACATTTTGTTTAATACTTTCTAAAAGAATTGTTAAAGTTAATCGATTATCTTCATCAGAACTAATACTAGTCAATTGTTGTATAGTTTGTTCATTATTAACCGAATCATTTAGTAACTCAGATTCAGTGTCTAATATTTCTTTCGCTTGAGAGATTAATTGTTCACTTTCTAATATTATTTTATCAACCTTTTCTTCTTCAGGTGTTTTTATTAGAGAAGTATTTTCTGAAATAGAAATTATTTTTTCACAATTATCTATTAGATTATTTTTAAGCTCTTCATTTTTTAAATTTTGTTCATAAAAATCTAACTCTTTTTTCAATAAAATACTTACGACAGTATTTTGTATTTCTTTATAAGAAAATTCAGGATATTTATTAGATAAATTCGAAATTGTATCTAGCGCTTCAGTTATATTTATATCAATATTATCCTTTAAAACAATTTCAGTTATTTTATTTATTTCTTCATCATAAATAGAAATGGTTTTTTCATAAAAATTTTTATATTTGTCAATGAAACTTTCTTTTTCTTCTGGTTTTAATGTTTTATTTACTACTAAATTGTAATTTGCTTGTCCAATTGCTTTTTTAATCGATACTTTTGTGGATAAATCAAAACCACTTTTATTAAGTAAATCATGAAAATCAGTTATATTTAATATTGGTTCAGATAATTCTCCACCCTTAAATAAATTGGTGTATTTTTTTAATGACAAAATTGTGTTTTTTAAAATTTCAATATTTTCTGTTTGATCAATTTCGTACATATCTACGTGTTCTTTTATTATTTCTGCCGTTTCACTCAACCAATTTTGTGATTCTTCATATTGAGTAGCAATTGGTATTTCATTTAAATCACCAACTAAATTATCATATAAACTAATGATCTCAAGATAATTATCAAATCGTTCTGTTAAACTAGCAATATTTGGTTCTTCCATTATTTCTAAAATACGACTAAAATCAGAAGTTTTTATTTTTGATAAACCTTCTTTTGTAATATCACTTTTTGATAAATTATATTTAAAAAATATATTTTCTATTTCTAGTACTTGATTGCGTTTGTTTTTTATTCCATCAATCTGAGTTGATACTATATTGATGCGATCATTTAAAGAGTTTAATAAGTCTGATATTGCTTTTATAATATCACCTCTCTACTGTAATTAATTTTATCATAAATACTAATGATATTCAAACAAAATGACGGATATATCAACCAAGTTTAATTTTTACTAATTACTTTTAAGCATGATATAATTTAACAAGGTGAAATATATGAAAGCGTTAACAGTTAAAGAACCATTTGCAACTTTAATAGCTAAAGGAATAAAAAAATATGAATTTAGATCATGGAACACTAAATATAGAGGGGATATCTATATTCATGCTGGTAAAAGTTTTTATGAAAATAGTAAAGATTTTCCTTTTAGTTATCGTCCAAGTGAAATTATCGCTGTAGCTACAATTGTTGATGTGATTAAAATAACTGAAGAGATTGGACAAAAAATTCATAATGAAAATCCAAAGGTTTATGGTCTTCATAATGATGGATTTGCTTGGGTTTTAAGTAATGTGAGACCTATAAATAATTCTGAAAAAATAAAAGGTAAATTAGGATTGTGGAATTATGAAGAAAATTAGTTTTATATTTATATCTTTTTTTATATTTCAAGTCAATGTTTATGCTAGCAAACAAGAAGTTTTATTTAAAAGATGCATTGATGGTGATACCGCAGTTTTTACTTTGAATGATATTGACGTAAAGGTTAGATTTTTAGCTATAGATACTCCGGAAACTGTCCATCCAAGTAAAGACGCTACTTTAGAAGGACAAAAAGCAAGCGACTATACTTGTAACAAAATTTCGAACGCTAATAAACTAGAATTAGAATATGACGTGAATAGCGACAAGACCGACAAATATAAACGTGATTTAGCTTGGATATGGGTAGATGATTATTTATTACAAAAAGAATTAGTTGAATTAGGTTTTGCAGAAGTTAAATACATCTACGGAGATTACTTATATACTGACGAACTATACTTAGCACAGGAAAGTGCTATAAAAGATAAAGTGGGAATTTGGAATGATTACAATTTTAAAAGTTATATAGTTACTTTTGATGAGGGTGATTTTGAAAAGAAAGTTATAGTAAGTGAACATAGTAAAGTCAAATCATATCAACCAAACAAAAAAGGATATAAATTTAAAGGTTGGTATCATAAGAATAATTTATATGATTTCAACAATTATATAACTAAAGATATTAAATTAATCGCTGAGTATCAAAAAGTATATTCATTTGCTGAAGTCTTTCTTGGAATAAGCGTATTATTAATTATATTTATCACTAATAAAAGCAGTTTTAAGCGTATTTTAAAAAAGAAATTGAAGAAAATTATTTAATATGCTATAATTTTTTATAAGAATAGAAGGAGTGTTCAAATATGAATGATAAGAATGAATTTGAATTACCAAAAAGAGTAGACGGAATGCCTCAAAACATTGAAGCGATCCCTAATAATATAGAAATTAATAGCAATATTAATCACCATAATATTAATGATTTGTCTATTACTGAAGAACAAATAAATAATAAGATTGAAGAACCGGTATTTCCAACTCCTGCTGGAGAAGTTGTAGAGACAATTAATATGGAACCAGACAGTAATGTTGGTAATGTTTCTGAATCTCCTTTTGAACCTTTAAGCGAAATTACTACTATGGAAATAAATCAAGAAGTTTCAGAACCAATAACAAATCCATTACCAACTCCTGAAGTGGTTAGTAATTTTGAACAAAATGTTCAACCTATTATAGAACAGATTAGTAATCCTGATGTGATTAGCAGTCCTGAGCAAAATGTTCAACCTATTATTGAGCCGATAAGTACTGCTGATGTGGCTAGTAATGTAGAGCAAAATGTTCAAGATATAAATCAACAAGTTCAACAAACTGTAGAACCTGTTACTACTCTTGAAACAGCGGGAATTGGCACTTTAAATATCGTTGAAGATAATCAAAATGTACCTATCACACCACAAAACAATGATCCAATACTTAACACTAACACAGAAATAAACAGCAATATTCCAACTGAACCTTTAAATAAAAAAGTGGTTGTAGAAAAACCTGTAAAAAAAGAAAAATCAAATGGGAATCTCATCGTAGGATTTTTAGCTATATTATTAATATTAGCAATTATTGTTGTATCTTTTTATTATTTTGTGAAAATGGACTATATTAAATTACCAGATGATATCAAAGGTAAGATACCATTTATGGGAACAACCACAACTACGACTACAGCACCAATAAAAAATAACGAGAACATAGATGATAACGAAAATAATATTCTTGAAACATTTACTGTAAATGGAAATTATTTAGAAGTAGAACCTATCGTTTGTAATGATGTCGGAACAGAATTAATTTTAAATGACGACGAAACATTTACATATACAAAATTAAATTTTAATGAAGAAATGAATGAGTGTAATAAAACAGAAATTAATGGTACATATATAGCAAGAGATGGAATATTAAAACTAGTTTCATTAGAAAATCCTGAAGAAGTAATTAATGCTAATTACAATAAAATTGATACGACTGTACAAATTTCTATTCCACTTGAAGATGGTCGCCATATAATATTAAACTCCACACTTGTAGGATGATAATTAATGGTGAAAAAGTTGATTTTAATGATTTGTTAGACAATATTAATTGGGAAGATAATAAAAGAATTAAGGTTAACGACAATATTAACTTAACTAAATACCAAATAAGTATTTTAAAAAAGAACAACATAAACTATGAATCTATTAATTCTTTAAATAATTTAATATATTTAATAAATGATGTCCTAAACGAAAATGATGACGAAGAATTAGAGTTCGTTTTAGAAGAACTTTCTGAAAGAAACTATTATGAAAACACAAAAAAATAAAGAACTAAAAATTTTCTAGTTCTTTTTTTCTAACATTAATTTTAGTTTTAAAATATAATCACTTTTCATAATTGGTATTAAGTTCTTTAAAACACGATGATTAGATTTTATAACCTCTAAATTAGAATACTGATTTGTTGCGTTTTTAGAAGATGTATATGGAAAAAGTTGATAATTTATTATATTATTTATTTGTGGTAAATAAAATTCAATGTATTTATTTAATTTTTCTTTCATTGTGTCTGATGTTATAAATCTGCGAATTAATAGTAACCTATTAAATAAGTCTTGGTTTAAAATAATTATGTCTCTATTGTCTAAGGATTCACTAAGTAGTCCTAGTTCTATCTCTGAAGCAATAAGTAAATTACGTTCTTCAACACTTAGCCCTCTATTGTCTTCTATATAATCTCTTTCATACTTATCAGTTGTTTTTTTTTCAAGCACTTTGATTATGTGAATATTCTTATCAAATAAGTTTAAACCAATCTTTTTTACTGAACTACCAGTATTTTGTTTAGAAAATTGTATTATTGAAGGCTTAGAACTTTTAATAATGCTTTTAAGTTGTACAAGATCATTGTTTTTTTCTTTAATAAATGAATTGTTTTTTCCGAAAGTGTCTATTTTATAATTATAAAACACAACTAAAATATTAAGATATAATCTATCTAATAATTCTACTAAAACAGTCTCTTCTGAATCAACTTCTAAAGTTTTTAACATTTCTTGATAGTAATGTTTTTGATTTTCATAATTAACATCTTTTGAATTGATACGACTTTCTTCCAGTTGAGCAATTAAATCTGCAATTATTATTGATTTATTATTAATTGGTAAATTTTGGCAATTCTTAATTGATATTTTTATTTTTTGTTGCCAATCATCGACGTCTGGAAAATTAGTTGTCATTATTAAACTTGATACTTCTCCACCAAAAAGTTGCGCTATATCATTAATTGAATATTCTGTGTTTTTCGTTACTTCGTGAAGATATCCTGCCGCAACCACTTTTTCATCAAAGTCATAACATTTTAAAATATCTCCAACTATTATAGAACGGAATAAATTGGTATCTGTGTTATTTTTTTTATAACTATTTATAGCAAAATGAAATGCCCTTTCGCTAATTCTCATTGGTATTGCTCCTTTAAATCAGAAATTTATTATACTATTTATTTATTAAAAGTAAAGTATAATAGTTATAAGTTTTCTTCTTTTGTTTATAATAATTATATAAAGAAGATTTATATGTTATAATTTATTAAAAAAAAGATTTATATGTTATAATTTATTAAAAAAAAGATTTATATGTTATAATTTATTAAAAAAAAGATTTATATGTTATATTTTATTAAAAAGAACAATTAATTTTCTTGGGGGAAAATATTATGAACAATAAAAATATAAAACTAAAGTTACTTGACGATACAAACCATCTTGATAGTACTACTAAATTAAATATTATGAATTTTTTTGTTTCTCAATATGATAATTATATTAATTTATATCCTAATTCAAATTTAGTGTTTTTTGATTTTGTTAAACTTAAAAGAATAAACGATGAATTTACTCATTGCGGGGGAAATCAATGCCTTGTATCTTTTGCAAATGTCTTAAAAACTGCATTTCCTAATAGTTTAATTGCTAGAATACATGGTGATGAATTTTTACTTTTGACTAATCTTTCAAAAAAAGAGATAAACAAAATTTTAGATGAAAGTCACAATATAATTAAAGAACATTTTGACACGGATTTTATTCCAGTCATTTATAAATTTAGTGCTGGTGTAGTTTCTGCTCAAAAAGATATAGATTCTACTATAAATAAAGCTGATGTCATGATGTATAAAGCTAAAAAGAACAATTTGACATATTTGAATTTTAATCAAGATATTTATGATCAAGTTAAAGAGGATGAAGAATTTTTAATTACTACTAGTAATGCTATTAATTCTAATGAGTTAATTTTAGCTAAAAGAAATGTTTTCACAATAGATAAAACACCAACAAATATTTATGACGTTTATACTCGAAACTTAGATAATGAAAGCATTTTTACAGAACAAAGATTAAAACTTCTATGTGAATCAAGTGAAATGAAAAAATTGGATTACTTAAATTTGAAAAAGATATTATTATCATACCAAATGATTGAGGATGAAAAGATAATGGTTAATATTTATGCTAATTCTTTATTTAGTGTTGGATTTTCTTTTCCTAAATATATTCGAGAATTATATAACTCAATGCAGTTTGATTCGAATAAATATATTATTTGTATTAATGTTACACATTTTTCAGATGATGTAGACGAGTTAATTTCTTATTTGAAAATCTTACAAAATTTAGATTTTAATATTGCATTAAGTAGTTTTGATTTAGAAAATTTTAATCCACTTCTAAATATTTGGTCTAAAATTGATGTTAAGTATGTAAAAATAAATCCCGAACTTTGGAAAAATACTTATACTAACAATAAATATAAATCTGTTTTAAAAAATACTGTTCAAACATTTTCTGAAAATGATACTTTAACTATTTTTATGAAAGTAGAAAATCAAAATGAAATTGATTATATAAATAATTTTTCAAGCAATTGTTTAATTGAAGGCAATGCAGTTGATGAAGAGAAAAAACTTATTATTTAAAAACAGCTATATTATTGAAATTGTGCTTTTAATGAAAGCGTGATATAATTTATTATAATAATGGATGGTGAATATGAAAAAAAAGAAATCTTTTGGTATCATCACTTTGATAGTAGGAATTATTTGTTTAATCTCTACGCTATTTTTATATAAGTATGCAAAAGTAGATGATGTTTTTTCTGTAGTATTAATGACTTTTTCAATCGTTATTGGTATATATGGCTTATTCCAAATAATAAGAGACACTTATAATAATTAATTATAAGTTTTTTTTATGATATAATTTAAATGGTGATAATATGTTTGTAAAACCAATACGAAACAGTACTTTCTATACTAAACCACTTATAACTGGAAAAGTATTGTATAAAAACAATAAGATTTTAAACGAGATTAATACTCTTATTGTACTAAACAAAAATGGTGATATTTTAACTACGTCATATATAGCAGATTTGTTTTTAATAGAGGAAGATATTAATGAAGTGTATCCACCAATCTTAAAAGAAATAAGAAGTTCTACTAAAAAAAATAGAAAGAAAATAGAAAATAAATATGGAATTAATAATGACACAGTTGTTTTATTACATAATATTCTAATAGACATAGCAGACAAACCTGGAAAATTAAATATTATTAAACATAATTACTTAGATTTGGCTATTATAAAAATTGAACATAAAAGTAAAATACTTGTTGATAAATTTCCGATGTTTAGTTTTACTTATGATGTAGGAACGATGGTTTGTGGAGTAGGATATGCTTTTCCTGAATTTGATACTTTTGAATTTGATAAAATGAACAATAAGATGATTACTACTAATAAAGTTATGAATTTTCCTATCTTTCCATTAAACGGGATGATTACAAGGTTAATCAATGATCAAAATAATAAGTTAAGTATGTTTGAGACAAGTATGCAGGCAATACCAGGACAATATGGTGGTCCTGTTTTAAATAAAGAAGGTCATGTAATCGGAATGTTAATAGGAAGCAAAAAAATAACACATTCTATTATTGATGATAATTTTTCTTTTTTAGATTTAGGTGTAGCAATAAATTCTTTCACTATTACAAAATTTTTAAATGAAAACGGCATAGAATATAATAAAATTGATAATAAGGTAGTGATTTAATGAATATAATAAAAGATAACATAAAATTAATTATTAAAATAATTAATATATTAATATTTTTCATTCCTATTTTTTATTTAGTGTATACTTACATAAAAAAAAGAAAGAGAAAGAAAAGAATAATGATCGGTCATTACTTAATAGCAATTATTTTAATGATGTCAATGATTTCAATAAAATGGGGAGTGACTAAAATAAAAAATAATATAATGAATGATTATCCAGTTAATAGTAATTCAAATTATGTTGGAACAACATCTAAAGGATATATTATAAATAAAAATGATGGAGCATATTATATAGATGATTATTTAATAGTTAATAAAAGTTATCCATTAGATGAAAACTGGAAACCTAAGAATACGTATGAACAAATAAATGACGATATTTGTAAAAGTTGTATAGATAAAGTTGCTTTCGCTGAGTGGTTAAAAATGAAAAGTGATGCAGCAGGTATAGGACTTAATATTTACATTGCTAGCGGATATAGATCGTATGATTATCAAGACGGATTATACAAAAATTATGTTTTAAAAGACGGAAAAAATGCTGCTGATACATATTCAGCTAGACCTGGTCATTCTGAACATCAAAGTGGTTTAGCATTTGATTTAAACACTATCGATTCATCTTTTGCTGCTACAGATGAAGGTAAATGGGTAGAAAACAACGCCTATATTTATGGTTTTATAATTAGATTCCCTAAAGATAAGTCTAAAGAAACGGGATATAAATATGAGCCATGGCATTTAAGATATGTCGGTGTAGATTTAGCAAAAAAATTATATAATAACGGAAAGTGGATAACGATGGAATCATATTTTGGAATTGATTCTAAGTATCAATAGAGGATTTATGAAAGATCAAAGATTAGAAGATTTTAAATTAGAAATAGAATTATTACAAAAAAAAGATTATCAAAATGCAGTCGAATTAAATTTCGACAACAAAAAAGATTGGTATGAATATATTATAAAACAAGCAGAAGATCAAATAGCTGAAGCAATAATTGATTTAGCAACAAGATATGACGTACCAATTGAAAATGTAGCCAATATTTTTGATCCTACTATGATAATAAGAGTCGGAAAAATAATAAAAGAAAAAAATGCGCTAAAAACCAAGAAATAACATTAGCGTTATTTTTTTGACATGATATAATAATTACAGGTGGTAGTATGAATTATAATACAATTTTAGAGAATAATTCACTATATATTATTCCGGATAATTACAAGAATACCATGTTAAAGATTATGGGGAATAATCAGTTGATGGACATACGTGTTTTAACTATGTCTGAATTAAAAAGAAAAATTTTATTTGATTATAATGAAAAAACTATTTTTTATCTTATGAAAGAAAAAAATATTAGTTATAAAAACGCGAAAGAATATATAGATAATTTATATTATTTAACCGATGACATTAAAAACTCAAAATTAATTGAATTAAATAACATTAAAAAATATTTAGATGAAAATAAATTATTAACATATGACAACTATTTTTTAAACTCTATAAAAAACAGAAATGTTTTTGTTTTAGGTTTTGATTATCTTTATAAGTTTGATTTGTTTTTACTAAAGAAGATTGAAAGTAAAAATGATTTTCATATCATTAATTTTGATATAAAAAAATATGATCATACAATAATTAAGTTTAAAAATATAAATGAAGAAATAGAATATATTGCTAATAGAATACTAGATAAAATAAATGAAGGTATTGAAATATCTAATATTTATTTAGCTAATTATAACTCTGAATATGAATCTACTATCAAAAGAATATTTAATTTCTATAATATACCTATAAATTTAGAAGACCAGTTTTCTCTTTATGATACTAAAATAGGAATAGATTTATTAAACAATTTAAAAGATTATGAAAACATTTTAAATAGTATTGATAATTCTAACATATACAATGCTATAATTGATGTTTTTAATAAATACTATTGGGCTAATGATTATATAGAAATTAAAGAACTTTTAATTGAAGAATTTAAAAATATAAAAATAAAAAAAGACTCTTTTGTTAATGCTGTTAATTTAATAGATCTAAATAATAAAGAGTTGGCTGATGATGAATATGTTTTTTTATTAGGTTTTGCCAAAGAATTTATTCCTCATATGCATAAAGATGATCTTTTAATTCTTGATAAAGAAAAAAATGAAATATTAGAATCAACAGAAAAACTTAATAAAATCGAAAAAAATAGATGGATTAGTAAAATTAAGAGTATCAAAAATTTAACAATTACTTATTCAAAACAAGGGTTAAAAGACATCTTTTATCCGTCACCTTTAAGTGAATATTTTAATGTTATTGAAAAAGATTATAGCGCTAGTTTATTTTCTCATGATAGTAATAAATATAATTTAGCTCTTTTGTTAGATGAACATATTAAATATGGGACTGAACATCAAGAATTAAATGTTTTAGCATCTAATTATAATGATATTGATTATCATACTTATGATAATCAGTATAATAATATTAATAATGAACTTATTAAGGAATTTTATAAAAATGGGTTATATTTATCGTATACCAAATTGAACACTTATTATGAATGTTCTTTTAAATATTACTTAGAATATATTTTGAAGTTAAATTCTTATCAAGAAACTTTTGAAGCATATTTAGGAAACTTATGTCATTATATATTATCAAAAATATATGATGATAATTTTGATTTTGAAAAAGAAAAAGAAATTTTTTTATTGGATAATAATTTTGATTTGAATAAAGAAAACTTTGTCTTTATTGATAAAATGTGTGAGGAGTTAAAATTCGCTATTGGTGTTATAAAAGATCATTATAAAGATAGTTTATTTAAAGAAGTTGATTGTGAAAAAAATATAAAAATTGAACTTGACAATAATGTTATTTTTACTGGCATTGTGGACAAAATATTGAGTTATCAAAATAACATTTCTATAATCGATTATAAGACATACAGACCTAATATCGATTTATCACTGGTAAACTATGGTTTAGGTATGCAACTTCCTATATATATTTATTTAATAAAAAAAGTTTTACCAGATTCTAAAATTATTGGTATCTATTTGCAGTATATTACAAGGAATATTATATCAAGCACACAAAAAAAGACTATCGAAGAAATTAAAAAAGATAACTTAAAACTTGTTGGTTACACGATTGATAATGAACAAATCATCGAAATGTTTGATTCAACTTATAGTAAAAGTGATTATATAAAAGGAATGAGTTTAACTTCAAAAGGGTTTAGCAGATATACTAGGTTACTGAAAGATAAAGATTTTGACACATTATTTAATGTGGCTGAAAACATTATTGAAAGAGCAGTTGAAAATATATTAGATGCCAACTTTACAATTAATCCGAAAGTTTTAGACAAAACTAATTTAAGTTGCACTTATTGTAAATATAAATCAGTTTGTTTTGTAGATTTTGATAATCACGAATATATTACAGCAGATAAAGATTTAACTTTTTTAGGGAGTGATAATAATGACTAAATGGACTAATGAACAATTAGATGCAATTAATAAAACAGGTACTAATATTATAGTTTCTGCTGGTGCTGGTTCTGGTAAAACAACAGTTTTAACCGAAAGAGTAATTACTAAATTAAAAGCAGGTATTAAAATTAATGAATTATTAATTTTAACTTTTACAAATAACTCCGCGCATGATATGCAAGAAAAAATAAAAAAAGCTATTACTAATAATGAAAAATTAAATGATGGTACTAATGATTTAGAAAGTGCATATATAATGACTTTTGATGCTTTCGTTTTATCATTGGTAAAAAAACATCATCATTATTTGAATTTGGATAAAGATGTTAATATAATAGATCACTCGATAATTATATTAAAGAAAAAAGAAATCATTCAAGAAATATTTACAAGTAAATATCAGGAAAATGATGAAAAATTTATAAAACTAGTAACTGATTTTTGTTCAAAAAATGATAAATATTTACAGCAAATTATTTTAGAGCTTGATAACAATTTAAACTTATTAATAAAAAAAGAAGATTACCTTAATAATTATATTAATGAATTTTATAAAGAAGATCACTTGAATAATTTATTTAATAACTATTTAGATTTGATATTTGATAAAATTAATTTATTAAAAGATTGTTTACATAGTTTGAGTTTTGAAGTTGATGGTGATTATTATAATACTGTATATGACTTATTATTACCAATTTTCAATGCTGATACTTATGAAAAAATCAAGACTATTAGTAATATAAAAATTCCTAATCTTCCTAGAGGATCATCTGATGATGCTAAAGAATATAAAGCAGAAATGAAAAAGATTAGTGATGATATTATTTTATATACTAGTGAAGAAAAAATTGATTTAATTGATGAGATCATGAACACTAAAGATTACTTAGAAATATTGATCGATATTTTATTAACATTAGATAAAAAAATTAATCAATATAAAAGAAATTATAATAGTTTTGAATTTGGAGATATTAGTCAGTTTGCTATTAAACTTCTTGAAGACAATCCAGATATTTCAAATGATTTAAAGTATCATTTTAAAGAAATAATGATTGATGAGTATCAAGACACTAATGATGTACAAGAAACATTTATATCTCTAATAGAAAATAATAATGTTTATATGGTTGGAGATATTAAACAATCGATTTATCGTTTTAGAAATGCTAATCCTAGTATATTTAAAAATAAATATGATTCATATAAAAATGAAATACATGGAATTAAAATTGATTTAAATAAAAATTTTAGATCGAGACATGAGGTTATTGATCCTATTAATAATATTTTTAATTGTGTCATGGACGATAAAATCGGTAGTGCCAACTATTCAGCTGAACATCAAATGATTTTTGGTAATGAATCATATAATGTAGAAAGCCCTGATGATTATAATTTAACAATATATAATTATGAAGATGATAAAAACCATTCTAAGGAAGAAATTGAAGCATTCATTATTGCTAAAGACATTAAAAATAAAATAGAAAATAAGTATAAAGTATTAAAAAAAGATGGTTTGAGAAACTGTTCTTACTCTGATTTTTGTATTTTAATGGATCGTTCCAGTTCTTTTGATACATACAAAAAAGTTTTTGATTATATGCAGATCCCTTTAAATATATATAAGGATGATAATATTTTATTAAATGATGAAACTTTTTTAGTTAAAAATATTTTATCTTTAATATTAAAAATAAAGAAAAAAGAATACGATCAAGATTTTAAATTATGTTTTACTAGCATCGCTAGAAGTTATTTATTTGAAATGTCTGATGAAGAAATCTTTTTGAAAATAAAGAATAACGAGATCTTTAAAACCGAAATTTTTAAAAAATGTCAGAATATAAGTGAAAATATAGATTATATAAGTAATAAATCCTTATTAAATATTATTATTGAAGAATTTGATTTTTATTTAAAAATGATTAAAGTAGGAAATGTTAATGATCGCAACATAGTTTTAAATAATCTTTTGAGTAAAGCAGAAGAATTAAATAAAGTTGAGATTGATGTATTTGGTTTAGAAGAGTATTTTAATATCTTATTAGATACTAATAGTGAAATTAAAGTTCCTGCTGTTTTAAGTAGCAGTGATTCAGTAGTAATAACAAATATTCATAAATCCAAAGGATTAGAATATCATATTTGTTACTTTAGTGGTTTATATAAAAAGTTTAACTTAAGAGATTCTTTTGAAAAAATTATTTTCACAAAAGATTTTGGTTTTATATTACCTACTTATAAAGATGGTTTGAAAAACACTTTTCTATCAACTCTATTTACAGAAAAATATATTGAAGATGAGATATCAGAAAAAGTAAGATTGTTTTATGTGGCCTTAACACGTTGTAAAGAAAAAATAATTTTTGTTACTCCTTTCTCTGAAAAAAAGATAAATTACAATGATGAAAAATTTGTAGATTATTTAACTAGAATTTCATATCGATCTTTTCTTGATATATTATCTTCAGTTTATATGAAAATCGAAGATAAAATTATAAATTTAGATAGCATTAATATTCCTAATAATTATTTATTTAATAAAAAGATAGACTTAAAAAATTATAAGGAAGATAAAGAATTATTAGTTAATAGCATAGATATTAAAAAAGAGATTATTAACAAAGCGAACTATTCTAAAACTATTAAAAACTTAGTAAGTGCCGAAGAAAACAAGAATATAGAACGAGGTAATAAATTACATTATATTTTAGAAAATATTGACTTCTTATGTCCTAACTATAATAACTTAAATTCCGATGAAATTGATGTAGTTAATTCTTTTTTAACGCATCCGATTATGAAGAATATAAGTAACTCAACAATAATAAAAGAGCATGAGTTTCAAACAAATGTTGATGGTATTCAAAAAACAGGTATTATAGATTTATTAGTAGTCTATGACACTCACGTCGATATAATTGATTATAAATTAAAATACGTAGAAGATGAGGATTATAAATTACAACTAAATGGATATAAAAAATATATTGAAGAAAAGACCAACAAAAAAACTTTTACTTATTTATATTCTTTAATTGATAAAAAGTTAATCAAAATTGATTAACTTTTTTAATTTCTGTAATTTGATTTTAAATGCTTTTTAGTTTAATTTATATTTGGTGGTTATAATGCAATTTAATAATGAACAATTAGAGGCAATTAAAAATTTAGATAATACTTTAGTAATAGCGGGTGCGGGTGCGGGAAAGACTTCGACTATAGTAGGAAAAGTTAACTATTTAATAAGTAATAAAATATATAAACCAGATGAATTGTTAGTTATATCATTTACTAACGAGACAGTTAATTCGTTAAAAAATAAAATTAATTATAATGTAGATGTTAAAACTTTTCATAAATTAGCACTGGATATAATTAATGAGAACGAAAATAAAATTAACATCGTAAGTAATAGTTATTTATCGTTCATAATAAATGAATATTTTAATTCTTTTGCACTTCATAATAAGCATTCTTTTAAAATTTATAAGAGAATAATTAATATTACATCTAATAATGAATTAAATCTTCTAATTGAAACATTTATTAATATATATAAATGTAATTATTTAAATATTAATCACTTGTACACTTTATACAGAAAATCTTTGTTTATTAATAAAATATATTATAAATTTATTTTAGATATCTATTTAATTTATCAAAGAGAATTAGAATCAACTAATTCTTGTGATTTAAATGATTTAATTATAAAAGCCGAACATTTAATTACTAACAATCAAAAAAAAGTTAAATATAAGTTCATTATTGTTGATGAGTTTCAAGATACATCTCTGGTAAGATTTAACTTAATTAAAAGCATTTTAACGAAAAACAATGGGAAAATTTTCGTAGTTGGAGATGATTATCAATCAATATATAGATTTAGTGGATGTAATTTAGATTTATTCATTAACTTTAATAATTTTTTTCCAAAAACTAAATTAATATATTTGAATCACAATTATAGAAATAGTACAGAACTTATTAATATAGCAAATAAATTTATTATGAAAAATAAAAAACAACTAAAAAAAAATACTATTTGTCATAAAAGTATAAGTAAGCCTATAAAAATAGTTTTTTATGTTAATAAGTCAGAAGTTATTAACAATGTTTTACCATATTTAAATAACGATAATATTTTAATATTAGGTCGAAACAATCGAGATAAAGAACAATTTAATATAAAAGAAAATGATAAAATTAAATTTTTAACTATTCATAAATCTAAAGGTTTAGAAGAAAATAATATAATATTAATAAATTTATATAATTCAATATTAGGTTTTCCTTCTAAAATAAAAAATGATAAAATTATTTCCAATCTCTTAAATACTGATTATATTTTGCACGAAGAAGAAAGAAGACTCTTTTATGTAGCACTTACTAGAGCAAAAAACTATGTTTATATTTTAGTTCCTAAATATAATTATTCTGTTTTTATAAACGAGTTGATTACTGATAATAAACATTTATTAGAGTTTATTCACATAAATTAAAGCTAATTTCAGTAATTGGATAACCTTTAATTGTTGCGTCAATTACATATTCATCTTTTCCTTTTCTTTCTTGAATTATTAAATAGTTATTTAATGCAGATGATATTTTTTCATCTTTTAAATAATAACAAGTATCATTAGAACAGAAGTAATTAACTGTTGCTTCAAAATATCTTTTTTTAATATATTCAATAACATCAATAGAATTTAAATTATCTGGTCTATCAATATAATTAGAACAATCAGTTTGATAAGCATAACTTTTATAACTAATTTGAATAACTATTGATAATAATAAAATAAAACCTAAATATATATACTTCTTCATAATAACACCCTTTTTATTATGGGCACATTTCGTAAAAATATTTTATTTCAAAAAAAAAGATAAAATCTTTTTTAATTTTTTGTTACTGGAATTATTATTTCTTGACCAATCGATAGTCTATTATTTAATAAATTATTTGATTTTTTTAATTCATTTACAGTTATATTATAATGATTTGCGATTGACCATAATGTATCTCCTATTTTGATAGTTGTTCTGTTTTTGGGTTCTATAAAGTTATTCGCTATTTTTAGTTGTTGTCCGATTGATAAGTCATTGCTTATTAGATTATTTAATTGTTTTATTTCTTCAATGCTAATTTCATAAATGTTAGCAATCGACCATAAAGTATCTCCTGCTTTTACTGTATAAATTGTTGGTTGTGAATCATCATTAGAAGTATTATTAGGTATAATTAATACCTGACCAATAGATAAAGTATCTTTTGTTAAATTATTTAAAGTTTTTAATTCATTTACTGTTGTATTATTTTCTCTAGCAATTGACCAGAGAGTATCACCTATTTTAACAATATACTTGTTTGACGAACTTGGTGGTTTTATAACTTTACCAGTAATTATTAATTCTTGACCTACAGATAAATTATTGCTTATTAAATTGTTTAATCTCTTTATTTCTTCTACAGTTGTATTATGTTTTTTTGAAATTGAATAAAGTGTATCTCCTGCTTTTACTATGTATGTTTCACCAATAATTGGTGGAGTTATTTCCATTTGTTCTTCAGTTATTATTAATTTTTGACCAATTGATAAATTATTATTAGTTAATTTATTTAAGCGTTTTAATTCTTCGACTGTTGTTCCAAAACGATTTGCTATTGAAAATAATGTATCTCCTTCTTTTACTAGATATGTTTCGCCAGTAATTGGTGGAGTTATTTCCATTTGTTCTTCAGTTATTATTAATTTTTGACCAATTGATAAATTATTATTAGTTAATTTATTCAAACGTTTTAATTCTTCGACTGTTGTTCCAAAACGATTTGCTATTGAATATAGTGAATCACCTGGTCTAACTATATAAGTAGTTTTTGATTCTTCTGTTAAATTATATGGATATCCCATATATTCTGCAACTGCTTTTACTACTGCTTCAGCATATTTTTCCCAGTTATTTTCTAATCTTTTTAAATCATTTGGATTATCGATAAAACCATATTCAACAATAAGTGTTTGAAGTTTATCCGTATCACGCATTAAATAATAAAAGTCTTTAGTTGGATCATTTGGTAATGCTTTTTGATAATAAGTTCGCATTTTTTGTCCGGAATTTCCAATTTCAGTTAAAATATTACGAGCTAGTGTTGAATTATTTCTTAGTGGATAGATTACTTCTGCCCCTTCTCCACCACCAGCATTTATATGATTTGAAATTACTATTGCATTTGAAACGTCGCCAAAAGGCTTTTTTAATCTTTTGATTCTTTCTGCATTTGTTAATGTTTCATCAGTATTTCTAGTCATAGCAAACGGTATATCTAAATCAGCAAATCTATTTGCCATATAATTAGATATTTTTAAATTTAAATCTTTTTCCAATACTGTTGAACTAACTGCGCCAGGATCTTCTCCTCCATGTCCAGGGTCTATTATTATTCCTACATATCTATCGTTACTTCCTATTTCACATATTGATAATGGTGAATAAAGATTAATTAAAGCACTCCATGTGTTTCTTCCTACTATTCCATCTACTAATAGTTTGTTATTACTTTGAAACGCTCTTACTGCATTATTTGTTAAATTTCCAAATTGATTATCAATAGTTCCATCAAAATACATTAATTCTTTTAGATAAAATTGTAAATCTCTTACGTCTTCTCCAGTGTCACCTAATCTTAATGTTGGTCTAGATAAAACATTTTTTTGTCTGAATAATACTTCAGGAATTTCAACGTTTTTATTTCTTGTTTGTGTATTGATTTCTAATTTTTCATTAATTAATTCCCAGGTTTTTTGATTTACGATTCCAGTCGGTAACATTTCATTATCTTCTTGAAATTTTTGAACAGAGTTTCCAGTATTTAGATCATAATTACCAGTGATTTCACCGTTATAATAGCCCAGTTCTTTTATATTTTGTTGAAGTGTTTTGACTTCTTCACCTGATGCTCCTTCTAGCATTGGGGTGATAATAATTGGAGTAGGATTATCTAACATAGAATATTCATGATTTATTGCACGCCATGTTTTAGGTCGAACAATACCATCACTTGGTAAATTGTAAGTGGTTTGAAACTTTTTAACTGCTTCTTCTGTTTTCGAACCAAATTGTCCATCATTTTCACCTTGATAATAACCCAAATCATTTAATTTTAATTGTAAACTGGTTACAAATAGACTATTATCTCCTTTTTTTATTGTTGGTTCATTGACTATTACAGAACCTTCCTTTGCTTGCTCTAAAAGTTCCCAGGTTGTAGGTCCGACTATACCATCCATTACTTGGTTAGTTTCTTTTTGAAAGTTTAAAACGGCTTTTTCAGTACTTTTACCAAAATAACCATCTGCTATTCCTTTTAAATAATTTAATGATATTAATTGATTTTGTAATTCTTCAACTTCTACGCCACTTGAATCATATTTTAATATTATTTCTGATAAGTTTCTTGTTCGATATATTTTTGAAGTTTGATTCATTAATCTATTTGTATTAACTGCTTTCCTATAAGGATGAAAAGTCGGATGAAAGAAATTTGGTCTACTATATTTATTCATTTTTTCCTCCTTCTATTTTCTAGTATAGTATATTAAACCTATTTAATTATGGATACAAAAAAGAGGGCTTTTGCATATATTACTTTAGAAATAACAAATGAAAGGAATGATTTTATGGCAACTGGTTATTTAATTGTTGAAGTATATGAAGATAATGAGACTACGCCTATTGAGAGCGCTAGTGTTCAAATATTAGGTGAAGATACTAATATTAATGTATTAACTGACTCAAGTGGAAAGACTGAAACTGTTTCTTTAAATGCGCCAAATATTGAGTTTTCTCTAGAACCTCAAGAAGAGGTTAGGCCATATGCAGTTTATAGTATAAAAGTTCAAAAGGATGGATACGAAACAGATATTATTGAAGGAGTAGAAGTTTTACCTAATGAAACATCTATTCAAAAAGTGTTTTTAGAGCGAGGAAAAAAAGGAGTACATTATGAAGAGTTACCACCACACGTTTTATGGGGAAATTATCCTCAAAAAATAGAAGAACATACTCCAGAAAATCCAGAAATTAGTGAAGAAAGAGTTTACCCGTCAGTTTTAATTCCAGAATATATTATAGTTCATGATGGAACTCCGCAAAACTCTGCAGCTAAAAATTATATAGTTAGTTTTCCTGATTACATAAAAAATGTGGCTTCTTCCGAAATATATAGTACTTGGCCTAAAGAAACGATTAGAGCAAATATATTAGCAATTATTTCTTTTACTTTAAATCGGATCTTCACTGAATGGTATCCTTCTAGAGGTTATAATTTTACGATTACTTCATCTACTGCTTACGATCAAAAATATACACCAGGAAGAACTATTTTCAAAAACATTTCTGATGAGGTAGATGATATATTTAATCAATATATTAAATTTCCAAACGTAAAACAACCTTTTTTCGCTCAATATAATGATGGTGTTAAAACTAATAACCCAGGTTGGTTATCACAATGGGGTTCTAAAAGTTTAGGTGATCAAGGTTATGACGCTCTTCGTATATTAAGATATTACTATAGTCCAGACATTATTATAGAGACAGCAAAAGACATAGTTGGTTTACCTTTGTCTTTTCCTGGTTACAATTTATCTGAAGGTTCTTGCGGTGAAGATGTTCAAAAGATGCAAAATGAACTTAATGTAATTAGTGGAAATTATCCAGCAATTCCAAAGATATTACCTGCTAATGGTGTTTTTAGAGCAGACACAAAAAAAACAGTAAGAAAGTTTCAAGAAGTATTTAATCTTCCTGTTACTGGGATTATAGACTTTGCTACATGGTATAAAATTTCTTATATTTTTGTAGCTGTATCTAAAATGTTAAAAGGCATTTATAATTAATTAGATAAAAAATTAAAGGTTTCTAATTGATAATTCATATAATTTGATTCTCTTAATATATGATCATTTAACAAAGGTATTGATGAAGCATAATATTTACTGTGGACAATGTTTTTAAGTATTGTTAAGTTATAATCAATAAAATTCGTAGATGCTTTTTTTGTTCGTTTATTTATTCCACTAATAACGTTAGGCGATATTTCGTTATCAAAAACATCAATTATTTTTTGAAAATCAGTAACATAATATTGAAAGAGTTCCGGATTATTTATATTAATTGGTGATACCATATTTTCTAAGTATTCTGCGTGTTCTTTCATAAATACATTATAATAATATTCACATTTATAAACATAAGTTGGAGTAAATGTCATCATTCTATTTAAAAAATCTATAGTATATATAAAAATTTCTGTTTCATTTATTAAGTGCTCTATATAATTTGATGAAAAATATAAAATTGATATTTCTTCATCAATATTTTTTTGCAAACGTTCTAATATAATTTTAGAGTTTTTTAATTGTTCTAATAATTGATAATTTATCTTTTTAATTTTTTCGTGGTCTTGAAAGTTATAATCATATGGTTCTTTACTATTTATTATTAAATCTAAACATTTTAAGTTTACTTCTTTTTCTTCTTTTACTTTATATAATCTGCAACTTTTTTGCTCCATTAAAACAGTATATTCTGTTAACAATATATTTCCTTCTAAAAATTTTCTACTAACTTTATCATAACTTTGTGAAATAACTAAAAGTAAGAGATCAGCATATTTTTTTTGTTCATCTTCAATAAGATTTTGTAATTCATTATCATTGAATAACACAAAAGACAATAAAATTATTGCGTGATCTAATACTAATCTAGATACGACAAGGTTGTTTTCTAAAACTACCGATATATATTCTTTCATATAATTGCCTTTTTAAGCTATATTACTATCAAAATAATATACTTTATCAGGATCAAAAATATAAAAAGTTGAAAGATTTATTGACCGATACATATTATCTAAAAATATTGGTTCTATTATTAAATAAACTTCACCTGCGAGTAATTGTTCTATTATTGAACTTAAAAATTCACCAAATCTTTCTTCTAAACGTCTTGCTTTAAGTGATAATAATCTTTGATTATCTGGTGACAATTCTAATTTTTTATATTCATTTAATAAATTATCTATTTCTATTATATACGATTGAGCTTTTATAATGAGATCATTCCTACTAGGATCGATAAAACTTCTTAAAAACATTCCAAATCCTTTTAATAAATTTATAAATCTATATTCAAAATCAGATACAAATGTAGGATCTATTGTTGATTTTCTAATTAATCTTTCTAAAACTAAACTATATAGTTCTACTTCTTCAATCATTTTTCGTATTAAAAACGGATAAGAATACGAATATAATTGATTATTTGTTTCTTTGTTAAATATGTCAGTTAAGAAATCTTTAAAATTTAATGCAATAACTAAAGATACTTTATTTATCATATCTAGTTCTTCTACAACCTCATTAGAAACATTTATTGCTTTTCCTGGTTTTAAGTTAGACATTTTTTCTATAGTATCCATTAATATACTTACTGAAAATAGTTTTTCAGTTAACTCGACAGTGGGTAATGTATATTTTGTAACTAATGCTCCACTATTTAAAAAAGCTTCACTCAAAATACCATCAGCATAATTTAATAACTCATTGGTCAAATTGGTGAATTTATCATAAAAACTATGTGCTGTATTTTTATATGATTCATTATTTTCTAAAAATGAAAAGTTTATATTTAAACAGAATCCTCTTAGGGTTAATAAATTAACAAGTCCATTTGTTAAAGTAGTCGTTAAATAATTTTCATTGCTTAGCATATTTTCCTTCTTTCTAACATTGTCCTTCTTCTGGAACATAAAAACAATGATTTTTGTATTTTCCAACATTTTGTTGATTAAACCACGTTGTTAAACATTCTTCATCTTTTTTAGGAGCATAAAACCACAATGCGCGAGATGCTGGCCAAAATTTTTCACCTTCAAGTACTCTTTTAGCAAGTTCTTGCTCCTCTGGAGTTGAAGAAAGTTTAAATAAATCACTTTTTATTCCGGCAAAACCTCCAGGTGTTTGAAATATTACTTCTTGAACTGTTGTTATTTTTTCAAAATCAGGTGAATTACATAATACTCTGTTTACTACTACGTTTCCTACTAATAGCATTCCATATTCTCCTTCACCAATTGCTTCTGCTCTCATTAATCTTGCTAATAAATCTATATCTGTATTTGTATAATCTTCTATTTTATCTTTCGATCTCATTTTCTTTTCTCTTAGGAACTAAAATTTGCTGGCCAATAGTTAGATTATCAGATGATAAATTATTTATTTTTTTTAATTCATCAATAGAACTATTATGATTAATGCTAATTGAATATAGACTGTCGCCCGGAATTACTGTATAAACATCAGTTTCAGCTGTTGTTTGCGGACTTTCTGCTTTAATGAATAACTTTGTACCTAAAGACAAAAAATCGTTATCTAAATGGTTTAAATCCATAATTTGTTTTATTGTTGTATTATATTCTTGTGCTATAGAATATAAAGAATCTCCTTTTTTTACAATATATATTACTTCATTAGTTAACAAAGGTGGGTTATTATATACAAAAATTGTTTCACCTATTTGGATATCATCTTTAAGCATATTATTAATCTCTAATACCTCATTAGGTGTCATTCCATAATTATAAGCAATACTATAAATAGTATCATTTTTTTGAACAGTGTATCTTTTATACAAATCTTCGTTATTTGGATTATAAATATTATCTACAATTATTATTTCTCCTGGGTGTAAAAGATCACTTTTCATGTGATTCAATTCTTTTAATTTATTTACTGTTGTATCAAATCTAGAAGCTATTTCATATAAATTATCATTTGGTTCAATTATGTATTGAGTTCCAAAATTAGAATCAGAATTTGCTCTGATTAATTCATAGTATTTAATATGCAATTTATCACCCCTTATAATAAAATATGATTTTGATTGGCATTTTACTAATATTCTTTAGCAGATTCTTCAGTTAAGAGAATATTATATAAAGAATAGTTTGCACCTCGATAAAAATCATCGATAAACATAGGCTCTACTATAAAATACGCTTTTTTATTTAATAATTCTTTTATACAATAACCTAAGTACTTAGAATATCTCTCGAATAACTTTTTACTTTTTAAATTTAATGTTTTTTGTTTGTTTGGATTTAAATGTTCTTTAAAAAAATAGTTTTTTATAACCTTAAATTCTTTACTATATGAATTTAAGGTTATATATATGTCTTCTCTAGATGGATCTACCATTCTAGAGAGAAATAATGACACATTTTCCATTATTCTTAATATTCGATATTCATATTTAGATATAAATGTTGGACTAACTGGCATTTTTTTTATGACTCTTTCTAATACCTCTTCAAACAGAGTCATTATTTCCATCACTTCTCTTAATAAAAATGGATAAGAATAAGAAAATATTTGTTGATTTTTTTTCAACTCAAATATGTTTCTTAAAAATTCTACAAATTGATTTAAAAAATCACAAGTCTGTTTACTTACTATCATCATTAAATCTACTAACTCAGAAGTTATTTCTTTATCATTTAAAGTTTTATCTAATTTACTTAATTCTTTTATTATTGTTGTATCTAAATTTATATTAAACAATTTATTAGTTAAATCATTGCATTCCATAGTATACTCAGTAACAATAAATTTGTTTTTTATTGCTAGTTTAGGAACAAAACCTACTGCTTCTGATATAAATAAATTTAGTATTTCTTCACTTTTTTCAACAAATGTTTTTGCTTGATTTATAAGTTCTCTATCTAAAAATGAAAGAGTTATATTTAATGAATACGCTCTAACATTTAGTAAATAAAAAACATTTGTTGTAATAGCTTGTATTACAAATTCTTTATCTGTTAACATATAACCTCTTTTCAAATTAAACCTATAATAAAATTATGCAACAACAATTTTATTATCCATTTTATTGAATAAAAAAAAAGATTTAATGAAATCTTTAATTTTTATTAAAAGAAATTAATGGTACTATCATAATCTATTTCTGATGCTAAAATAGAATTTTCATTTAAATTTATTTGATAATTTGTTATGTCTATGCTTCCAACTATGTATGATGAGTTTAAGATATATTCTTGTACTTGATTTTTATTCCAATGTCTAATTAATAAAAAACTAAAATTCAACTTTTTATTTTTTTATATAAACCTTATTGTATTGCTTATTTGTTTTTTCCAGATAACAAATTAATAGTTTTGGGTCAATTGTTTTATTATATTTTATATTTATAAACTCTTTTTGTTCTATTTCACTTTTTTCATATATGAAATTATTATTATTATCTTTGATTTTTAAACAATATAGCGATTCGCCAGTATTATTAAATATTTTAATAAATACTTCTGTGTCACTTTCACTAATACATAAATTTAAAATTAAATTATAAATATTAACTTTAACTACATTACTATCCTGAGAAATATTTTCAATATTATTCCAATCATAAGTTATATTAGCAATGTTTTCGATCATTAATTTACTGTTACTTCAAATGTTATAGTAACTGTTTCATTTGGATTAATATCTGGAATAATAAATCCTACATTTGGATCAAATGATGGTTCTGATGTACTATTTATAATTATTGTATAAGTTAAAACATCTCCTATGGTTGCATAATTTTTGTCAACAGATTTTATCATTCTTAATTCTCCAAGCACTAAATCAACCTCTGTTTCATTACTTTCAATAGTATTACTTAAATCTGGGCCAGTGGGATTAATTCTATATTGATAATCTATCTCTGCTTGATTTCTTATTTCATTCTTGAAAAGACCTCCTTACTAGTACATATATGCTGTTAATATAAATGTTAAAAGTTGAAATACCTATAAAATGATACTTTTTCTTTTATTTTATTAAATTCAAACCATAATAATTATAGGTGATAGTTTTGAATTCAATATGGTTAAAAGATTATAAAAATTATAATTTAAAAAGTATATCTAAAGATGCTAATACTCCAGTTTTAATAATTGGAGGGGGACTTGCAGGTATAATGTGTGCTTATCATTTCAGTAAAGAGAAAATAGATTTTATTTTAATTGAAAGTAAGAAATTAGGTAGAGGAGTAACTGCCGGAACAACAGCCCAGGTAACATATGCTCACTCAAATCTCTATGATGATATTAAAAAAGTTCAAGGATTAAAAAAAGCGAAAGAGTATTTGCAATCTCAGATAGAAGGCTTTAATATAATGAAAAATATTATTAAAGATGAAAATATAAATTGTGATTATAAAGAAGAAAGTACTGTGATTGGTGCTAGTACTGAAAAAGGTTTAAAAATTCTTAATAATACTTATGATGTAGTAAAAGATTTTAATATTGTTAGTCCAGTACTTTATAAAGAAGATTTCATTAAAAATAAAAAAACTTTAAACTTTAAAAATCAATTTATTGTAAACTCTGCTAAATATATAAACGGAATTATAGATATTTTAATTAAAAATAATTCAAAAATATATGAAGACTCCCAAGCAACAAAGATTAATAAAATAGATAATGGTTACGAAGTAGTTATAAATAAAAAACATATCATAAAAGCCAATACTGTAGTAATGGCTTGTCATTATCCACCATTTAATATTGCTAATTTATATTTTACGAAAATATATCAAAGTAAATCTTATCAGATGGCTTTTAAAACTAATCTTAAATTAAAAGCCAATCACGTCTCTTTAGATAAGCCTTATTATTATTTTAGAACTTATGATAAAGATACTTTAATAATAGGAGGAAGCGATCATTACACTGGTATTAATAATGATATTAAAACTTGTTATAAAACTTTGGAAGATAAAATATATCAGTTAGATGAAAAAGCAGTGATAACTCATAAGTGGTTTACAGAAGATTGCATTGTAATAGATTCACTTCCATTTGTTGGACACTACTCAAATAATAACAAAGATATGATATTAGTAACCGGATTTGCTAAATGGGGTTTTACAAATAGTCATATAGCAGCCAAAAATGTGACTAATATGTTACTTAATAAAAAACATGATCAGTTATATAAAACTAATCGATATACTTTGTTAAAGAACTTAAAAAGCACTGGGAGAATGATTGCTCACAGCGTTGATGGTTTACTTCTTAGTAAATTATGTATTAAAAAAGAAAATATTGAAGATATTCAAATAGGTAGTGGAAAATCATTAAGATCAAATAATAAAAATATATTAGTTTATCGAGAAAGTGAAGACGATTATATATTTTTAAAAAATAAATGTACTCACATGGGTTGCTCTTTAATCTGGAACGATGTAGATAAACTATGGGAATCAAAGTGCCATGGCTCTATATTTGATAGATATGGTCATGTTATATATGGTCCAGCAATTAATAATTTAGAAATATTAAATTTTGATAAGAGTTAATCATTATTATTGAAAAGGAAGAACAAAATTATCAAAAGTACTTTGATTCCAGGTTTGGATAGGATTAAATACATCAATAACCATTTTTTGTAAATCATTTTGAATTAGATTATCTGAATAACTAGCCCAAAATGATATCTTTTTATCAATATCAATTTCAGAAATTGAAAGTGTAATACAAGAACTTTCTTTTTTATTGGTAAAACACAGTTTATAATCAACTAGATAAAGACCGTTCCAATAACTTTTTATAAATTTGAAACTATTATATTCTACACCTATATCTTTTAAATTTTGTAAATTCTCAATGAACAACTTTTTTGAATAGCCGATAACTGGAGTTCGCTAAATATCATCTTGATGATAATTTGTTAAAATTTTTCCTGCTTGTTCAAAATCATCAGATTTTAAATATTTATAAAAATTGTTTGCTTTTCTCTTCGTTCTTAAAGTTGTTAAATTAATAATTGGTGCCTGATGATAGTGAACTCGGTTAAAATAAATTAAACCTATAATCAATAAAACATTGAAAACAAGAAGAAATAAGATCGCAAATCGTTTGTTGTTTTTTGTTACATCGGAAACAATATTAACTACATTTTTTTCAAACTCTTCTTTATACTTTTTATTATCAATCTTTTCTCCGCTTAATAAATCGTTTAAACTTACGTCTAATTCTTTACTCAAGGGTATTAATAAAGATAAATCTGGCATACACTTACCATTTTCCCATCTAGAAATACTTTTATTATTTATTTTTAATTTAGTTGCCAATTCTTCTTGAGTTAATTTTTTCGCTTTTCGCTGTTTGGCAATAAACTTGCCGATTTTTTCTTGATCCATATATATCACCTATCACTATTTTAGCAATATTATTTTAAAATTACAGGACATGAAGTAAGAATTATTAAAATCTAATGTAATAAACAAAAAAATGACGGCTTTAAAGCCGCCTTCAGGGGGGCGACCAAACAAATGTTCGTACGGTATAATTCGTGTTAAATTGTCCTTAATATCGTTACTTTTATATGACCTTTACTGCTATTTAATGGTATTTTTTAGTGAGTTGCTGCCTAAATGTTACCTAGAATAAA
>CAYYOP010000002.1:0-15106 GCA_964473435.1 uncultured Muribaculaceae bacterium
GCAATGATGGGACAAGATGCTATTAATGTTATTAAAGGATTTGATGAGCAATTAAACTTGACAGGAGCTATCCTAACTAAAATGGATGGTAACACTAAAGGTGGTGTCGCATTATCAGTAAGACATTTAACAAATGTACCAATTAAATTTGTAGGTGATTCAGAAAAATTAGATGGACTATCAGAATTTTATCCTGAAAGAATGGCTGAAAGAATCCTTGATATGGGAGATATTTTATCGATAGCAGAAAAAGCTTCATCAGTCATAGATGAAGATGAAGCCGAAGATTTAGCAAAAAAGATGCAAAGAGGAAAGTTTGATTTAGAAGACTTTTTAAAAACAATGAAACAAATAAAAAAACTAGGTCCTTTAGAAAATATATTAAAAATGCTTCCTGGAGCACGCAATGCAGGATTAAATAATATAAAGATTGATGAAAAGCAAATGGCTCACGTAGAGGCAATCATTTTATCAATGACGCCATATGAAAGAAGAAATCCTGAAGTATTAAAAATGACTAGAAAACAAAGAATCGCTAAAGGTAGTGGAAGAGATGTTGCAGAAGTAAATCGTTTACTTAAACAATTTGATAGCATGAAAGACATGATGAAAAAAATGTCTAATGGCAAAATGAATTTACCATTTTGATAAACTAGTAAACGTTTGTCATGGACATACATAGCCTATATACATAAAATACACTAGAAAGGAAAGTGTATTTTTATGTTCAGATCAAATAATAGATGTGTTGAAATGGATATGGGAGGTCAAATGATGATGCCAATGATGGCTCCTGAAGTTTTACCAGGTATGGAATGTGAGCCGATAATTGAATGTCCTTGTGAAAGAGTAATCAATCGTCAAATTTGTCATAATGTCCAACACATTCAACCTATTCATACTAGAATAGTAAATCATCATGTTTATAATCATTCTTATATGCCACATTATACTTGTTGTGAAGAAAATATAGTATCTCATGTTCATGATCAAAACCCATGTTGTAGATAAAGTGTAAACACTGTGTACAAATCATGTCTTAAGTATACATAAGATTTTAAACCTATAGTATATTAATATTGTAGGAGAGTGATAGATTGATTTATCCATCAATTGATAAAATACTCAATACGGTTGATTCTAAGTATATTTTAATACATATAGTTTCGGCGCGTAGTAAACAGATGCAAGAAACGCATCATTATCAAATGCCCGAAGAAGAGTATCAATGTAAAAAAGAACTTGGACGAGCACTTGAGGAGATTGAAAAAGGTTTAATTAAGTTTTAATTAACTTTTTTTTATGTTAAAATGTGGTTAATTGGGAGTGTAAATATGGATCCAGTAGTACAAAGAATAATTAATAACTCTAATTTATCAAAAATATTGAAAGAACAAGTTTATATACTTTTTGAAGAATATTTAAATACATATGTATATATTTCAGTTGGTGATATTAATGAGATAATACAAGAATTACAACTTTTAGAAAAAGATTTAAATAAAGTAACTATTGATAATGAAACACTTAAAGCTATCGTATATACATTTTTAAAAAGATATCTAATAAAAAAGAAATATAATAAAGAAACAGATACACACGATCCAGTTTGGGAACGATTTTATCAAACTATAATAGAGAACACAGTATTAAATAATTTTAATAGAAAATACTTTTTAACATTAGAAAACCCAAACACTTCAATAATTGATTTTATAAACAAATCATCTGTCTTAGTTGATGAACTTTTTGAATTAATGAAAAACGAACAAAGTTTTTTGGTATTAAAAAAATATCAAGAGATATTAGAGTTTTGTAATTATTTAGGTATAGATCCAAAAATATTTACTGATGAAGAAAAACTAAAACAAGCTATTAATAAAAAGTTTTCTATTTACTCTTCAATAAATTTAAAAACCTATAAAGAGCAAGTAAAGAGAAGAACCTTATCTAAAAAAACTTCATTTAAACCAGATGATTTTATTTATAATATAAATGATTGTTTAGAAACAAATATGCTGCATAAACAATTACACGAAATAATAAAGAAGTATTATCAGAAAACCAAATTTATAATGAGACCATATAATAAAAATATAAATTTATATTATCTAAATAACATAGTAGTAGTCGCATATCGTTATGATGATGTACCTAATACAAGTTTAAAGTCAGGAAATTTAACTTTAACTTACAAAGATAGAGATTTCTGGACTAAAGTATTTAATCCTAATATTGACTATGTAGAAGGAGGTTCTATAAATTACTTTATTGATACTGAAGAAGAACAAGAACACTATAGAGTTCAATCACAAACTTTTGATACGACGTTTTTTCAAAGTTTAGGCACTAAAGTTATTTTTACACCTGAAGAATACTTAGAGGAAGCAATATATAAATCATTAACCGAAAATGATAATTTACCTTTAGATCAAAAATATATAAAAAAACTTGAATCATATGGATTGAATTTTAATAATAAAACCAACAATTTAATGACCAGTAATTATTCATTTTTCTTTAAAGATCCCACTAAGGTAGATGATTTAGAAGTAGAAAATATTGAAGAATATCAATACTTAAATATGATAAAATCTAAAACTGATCCTAAATCAAGAAAAAGATGTATTATTACATTGAGTACTCTTAGTAAAAAAGATCCTAAAAAACCAGAACCAGCAACTAAAAAAACTAAATATTATCAAAAAAAAATAAATGTACAATTACCTTACAAAGATAATTGATAAAGTTTAAGTTTATAAAAACATTTATACTTATTAAAAAGTATGATAAAATTAAATAATAATAAGGAGATAATATGTTAGAAACTGGAAATCAATTAAAAGGATATATTCAAAGAGAATCAAAAGCACATGGTATTAATAGTAATTATGCATATAATTATTATTTTACAAGAGCGTTTTTAGAAAAACTTTATACTCAAGAAAAACCAAAGATGGTATTAAAAGGAAGTTATTCTCAGTTTGCTAGTTTAGGCAAACTAGAAAGACCACTAACAGATATAGATATTATAACTTATGGAACTGTTGAAGAAGCAAAAAATCATATTGATAATGTGTTTCAAAACAGTAAAAAAATTAAATTTAAAATACTTAATCAATTTGTAACAACTAATGCTACATTAAATTATAAAATTCTTTGTGATTTTGATGGCAAGAATAGTAGAATATCAATTGACTTGAAAAAAGAAATAGCAACAGACTTTTCTGAAGTTCAAATGCCTACGTTATTTTCTAAGGATAAAAAATTTAATACCACGTCAATATCAATAGAAGAACATTTAGCAAGTAAGTTGTATGTAGCGTTATTACATTTAAAATTGCATACTTCATTGGGAAGAGATTTTAGAAGATTTAAAGACTTCTTTGATATTTATACTATATTGGGATCAACAAACATAGATGAATATAAAGTAATGAGCATATTACAATTTAAAATACAAGAAGATGAGTTCTTAAGAGATTATGAATTAGAAGGAAAACTTTTTAATAAGAATTTTATTGACGATAATCAATCTAAATGGGATAACGATAAAAAAGAATATCAATTTTTAACAGATACAACTTTTAAAGAATCAGTAGAAGTTACTAATGAATTATTGAATAAAAAAAGATAAAAGAAGTGAATTAACTTCTTTTAATTTTTAGAAATGCTAAAAATGTACTATAATATATATAGAGAAGGTGTTCAGTATGAAGAAAGTTATATTAGTAGATGGAAATAATTTAATGTTTAGATCTTATTATGCTACCGCATACTCGGGATCAATGATGAAAAATAGTAAAGGAATGCCAACAAATGCTCTATACGGCTTTGTTAACATGATAAATAAAATAGTTGAAGAAGAACAACCAAAATATATGGCTGTTGCTTTTGATATTGGTAAAAACTTTAGACATATTAAATATGAAGATTATAAAGCAGGTAGAAGTGAAACACCTGATGAATTAAAAAGACAAATGCCTATTGCTAGAGATATATTAAATGCAATGGGAATTAAATACTATGAAGTAGAGAATTATGAAGCAGATGATATTATTGGAACTATCGCATTAATGACTGAAAAAGATCCTAATTATGATGCTACTATAGTATCTTCAGATAAAGACCTATTACAATTAATTAGCGATGAAGTAGATGTAAAATTATTAAAACAAAAAGGTCATGTTCGAATGAATGAAAAAACATTTGAAGAAGAATATGGAATAAAGCCAATTAAAATAATTGATTTAAAAGCTTTAGCAGGAGATGCATCAGATAATATTCCAGGAGTTAAAGGAGTAGGTGAAAAAACTGCTTTAAAACTGCTTAAAGAATACGGTTCCTTAGAAAATATATATGCTAATATTGATAATATAAAAGGTGCTGTTCAAACAAGATTAATTAATGATAAAGAGAATGCTTTCTTTAGTAAAGAATTGTGTACTATATATAGAGAAGTACCATTAGTAGAAGACTTAGGTAATATGAAATATACTGGACCAAATGAAAAATTAGAAGAAATATATAATGATTTAGAATTCTACTCATTAATGAAAAATATAATAAAAAAAGATCCTATTTATACAAGTGAATATAAAATATTAAAATCAATAGATGAATTAGAAGAAACTAATTTAATATCTTATTATATTGAGTCTGATAATTTAAACTATCATAAAGGAAATATATTAGGAATGGGATTATATGATGGAAAGAATACATATTTTGTAAAGAAAGAATTAATTAAAGAAGTATTTGAGTTTTATAAAAACACTATAAAATATACTTTTGATTTAAAGAAAAATATAATTTTATTAGAAGATTTTGATACTAATACAATATATGATTATATGGTAGCGGCATATTTGTTAAATTATCCTTCAAAAGAAGATATAGCGTATATGATGAATAATGAAAATATAAGTGTTCCTTTTTATGAAGAAATAATTAAGAATGAAAACTTATTAATGCAAGCAGTTACTTTAAAAGCAAAATATATCCATCAAACAAGAGATGACTTAATAAAACAATTAAAAATGGAAGATATGTATAATTTATTTGAGAAAACAGAAATGCCTCTTATAACAGTACTAGCACGGATGGAACATAATGGTATAAAATGTGAACCAGAAGTACTAGAAGAAATGAGTACAGAAATAAAAATCAAAATAAATAATGTATCTGAAAAAATATATAATTATGCTGGTAAAGAATTTAATATAAGTAGTCCTAAACAACTAGGTGAAATATTATTTGATCATTTAGGTCTTACTCCAAAAGGTAAAACCGCAACTAAAAATTATAAAACAGATGCTTCTACTTTAGAAAAATTATTAGGTTCACATCCAATAATAGAATTAATTTTAGAATATAGAAATTTAACAAAATTAAATAGTACTTATCTAGAGGGATTAAATAACTATATTATGGAAACAGGTTTAATACATACTATTTATAAACAAACTTTAACAAGAACTGGAAGATTATCTAGTGTAGAACCTAATTTACAAAATATACCTACTAGGGATGAAATGGGAAGAAAAGTACGTAAGGCATTTATACCTAAAAATGATATGTTTTTAGCGTGTGATTACTCACAAATAGAACTAAGAGTACTAGCGCACATAAGTGAATCTAAAGAACTTATAGAGTCTTTTATAAATGGTACTGATATACACGCAAAAGTAGCAAGTGATATATATGATATTGAAGAGACTGCTGTTACTAAAAATATGCGTAATAATGCCAAGGCTGTAATCTTCGGAATAGTTTATGGAATAAGTGGTTTTGGTTTAGGAGAGAACTTAAATTTACCTCCTCATGAAGCAAAAAAATTAATAGATAAATATTTAGAACTTTATCCTGGAGTGAAAAAATATATGGATGAAATAATAACTGAAGCCAAAGAATATGGAAGTGTAAGAACTTTATATAATAGAAAAAGAGTAATAGATGAAATACATAATAAAAATTATATGATTAGATCTGCTGGAGAAAGAATTGCTCTTAATACACCAATCCAAGGAAGCAGTGCTGATATTATAAAAATGGCAATGGTTAAAATAGATAATGTACTAATAAAAGAAAATTATAAAAGTAAAATGTTACTACAAGTTCATGATGAATTAATCTTTGATGTTGTAAAAGAAGAAAAAGAAAAATTAGAAAAACTAGTTGTTGATATTATGGAAAATATTGTTACTTTAAAAGTACCTATTAAAGTTGGTATTGATTATGGTTCAAATTGGTATGAGGTATAAAAATGCCTGAACTACCAGAAGTAAGAACAGTTGCTAAAGTATTAAGAAAGTTAATAGGAAAACAAGTAACAGATATACAAGTAATTTATCCTAAAATAATAAATGATAATAGTTTAGATATTAACTTATTATTAAATAAAACATTAAAAGATGTAACAACAAATGGTAAATATTTATTGTTTGATTATGATCAATATATCTTAACAAGCCATTTACGAATGGAAGGAAAATATTTTATTAAAGATATTAAAGATAAAATAGAGAAACATGAACATATAATAATTAATTTTAATAATGAAATATCTTTAAGATATGATGATACTAGAAAATTTGGTCGAATGCAGTTAATAAAAAAAGAAGATATAGATAAAACACCAAGTATTATTAAATTAGCAAAAGAACCATTTGAAATAGATAGAAAAGAATTATATGATAAAATAATTAAAAAAAGATTGCCTATAAAAAGTATCTTATTAGATCAAACAATAATAAATGGTTTAGGTAATATATATGTAAATGAAGTATTATTTGATTCAAAAATAAGTCCAACAAAACCTGGAAATAAAATAACTCAAGAAGAAACAAATCAAATAGTAGATTCATCAGTTAAAATACTAAACAATGCTATCAAAGAGGGTGGAACGACTATAAGAAGTTATACATCATCTTTAGGAATAACTGGAAACTATCAAAATCATCTTAAAGTACATTTAAAAGAAAAAGAACCGTGTACTATATGTAATAAACCTATAGAAAAAATAACAGTTAATGGAAGAAGTACATATTTTTGTCCATTTTGTCAAAAATAATATCTAACAGGATATGTAAATATTCTGTTTTTTAATTGAGAAGAAGTTTTAAAAATGATAAACTTATATTAAGGTGAAAATATATGTATGATTGCATAGTAATAGGTGCAGGTCCATCAGGATTAATGGCTGCCATCGAGTCTAGTAAAAAGAATAGAACTTTATTAATTGAAAAAAATAATTCACCTGGAGCAAAATTATTAATAACCGGTGGAGGAAGATGTAATTTAACTAATTTAAAAAGCAATAATGATTTTTTAAAAGAAGTGAATTATAATAAAAAACATTTATATAGTGCACTTAATAAATTTGGTCCATCCGAAATCTATAATTACTTTGAATCAAAAAATGTACCTTTAAAAATCGAAAAAGAAGATCAAGTATTTCCTAAAAGTGATAAATCAAAAGATATCTTAGATGCTTTAATAAAAGAACTTAATAATGTAGAACAAAAATATAATGAAACAGTTTTAGAAATAAAAAATAATAGTATTAAAGAAATAATTACTAATAAAGGAAGATATCAAACTAAAAATATAATTATTGCTACAGGTGGTTCTAGTTTTAAACATACAGGAAGTTCTGGAGATAATTTAAATTTTGCTATCAGTTTAAATCAACCTATAATAGATATATTTCCAGCAGAGACAGGAATTAAATTATATGAACAAACTAATTTAGCTGGAACTTCTATTGACAATGTAATAGTTTCTTTTGAAAAGTATAAAGTATCAGGAAATTTAATGTTTACTCATACTGGTTTAAGCGGTACTGCAATAATGAAGTTAAGTGAACATATTTATAAAAGTAATCAAAAAGAAATAAAAATAGATCTTCTTCCAGATTTATCAAAAGAGGAACTAATAGATTCATTAAATAATTATGATCGAGAAAAAGAAATAACTTCATTTTTTAATAACTTTTTCACTAAAAGAATGACTAATTATTTAATTGAAAAACATGATGTTAATAAAAAAATAAAATCTCTAACTAAAACAGATATAAATGTTATAATTGAAATGTTAAAAGAATTAATATTTGAAGTTGAAGAGGTTAATGATATTGAACTTGCTTACGTTACTGGTGGAGGAATCGATTTAAAATATATAAACTCTATGACAATGGAATCAACAATAAATAAAGGGATATATTTCGTAGGTGAAGCACTAGATATTCATGGACCAATAGGTGGTTATAATATTACTCTTGCTCTTTCAACAGGATACTTAGCAGGAAGTAGTATAAAAGGAGAAAAATGAAACGTAAACAAAAATTAGATATAATTTATCAAGATAAAAGCATAATAGTAATTAATAAACGATATGGGCTACTTACTGTAGCAAGTGCTAAAGAAAGATATAATACACTTTTTCATCAAGTCTTAACATATGAGAAACAAAAACATAAAAGTAATAAAGTATTTATAGTGCATCGTTTAGATAGAGATACGAGTGGAATAATAGTCTTTGCTAAAACTGAAAAGGTTAAAAAGATATTACAAGATAATTGGGAAGAATATGCTAAAACTAGAGAATATTTAGCAATAGTAGAAGGAACCTTAAAAGAAAAAAAGGGAACGATAAAGTCTTGGCTTAGAGAAACAAGTACTTTTTTAACTTATTCTAGTAATAGAGAAAATGACGGAAAACTTGCTATTACTAATTATCAGGTTATTAATAATAAAAAGAATATAAGTGTGCTTAAAGTGAATCTTTTAACAGGACGTAAAAACCAAATAAGAGTTCATTTAAATGATATTGGACATCCAATTTTAGGGGATAAAAAGTATGGTTCTAAGATTAATCCTTTAAAACGTTTAGGTCTTCATGCTCAAAAATTAGAATTAATTCATCCAATAACTAAAGAATTAATGATTTTTGAGGCAAAAACACCAGTAGAATTTTTAAAATATCTATAAAAAATATCTTTTTAAGACCTATTAAAATTATCGAAAATATGGTAATATTTATTATAGAGGAGAAATGCTTATGTCAGATAGTACATATAAGATTTTAGGTATAGTATACGCAATAGTAATCATTATATTAATTATATTAGTTTTAATTCTTTTGAAAAAACATAATAAGAAAAAGTATAATGAAATTTTATTGCGTTTAGAAAAAGATAAGAATCTTATTTTATCTGGAGCAATTCAAAATGAACTTAATAAAGTAGGCGCTTTAATAAATAATAAAGATTTAGAAAAACAATATAAATTATGGCAGAATCGTTATGAAATAATAAAAGAAGAAGATATGCCTAAATTAAATGAAGGACTTCTTGAACTAGAAGAATTATTTAGAAGAGGTTCATTTAAAGTTATTAATGAAGCAATTGCTAAACTTGAATTAAATGTTTATTATGTAAAAATTAAAAGTGATTTTTTACTTAGCGAGATAAAAGAAATATCATTAAGTGAAAGTAAAAATAGAGAAATAGTAACAAAATTAAAAACTGACTATCGTGAGATCTATTTAAACTATCAAAAAAATCATGAAGAATATGAAATTATAAAAGTGCCTCTAGAATTACAATTTGAAAATGTAGATAAACTTTTCAGTGCTTTTGAACAATCAATGGAAAGTAATGCATATTGTGAAGTAGGAAAAATAGTAAAAGCTTTAGATGATACTATTGGCAACTTAACTATTGTAGTAGAAGAAGCACCTGCAATAATAGTGATGGGTAAAAAATTAATACCAGTTAAAATAAGTGATATTAAAAATATTCATAATAAAATGATCAAAGAAGGATTTAATTTAGATTATTTAAATATTGATTATAATATATCTGAATCAGAAAAAAAGATTGCTGATATTTTCGATCGTTTAAATGTATTAAATCTAACAGATTCAATCTTTGAACTAAAGACGATTCTTTCATATTTCGAGAGTTTATATAATGATTTTGATAATGAAAGAGTTAGTAAAAAATCTTTTGAAGAAAATATGAGAAAAGTCGCTATAAAAAGTAAGAGAATGTTAGAAATAATAAGTAATCTATCTTCTAAAATAGAGGATATAAAATATAGTTATGATTTAACAAATGAAGAAGTTAAAATAATTGATGAATTAAATATTAATTTAAAATCAATTCAAAACGACTATGAAGTAGTAATAGAAAATTATCGTAATAAATCATTTGCTTTCTCAAGATTAAATAAAGAACTAGAACATCTTAATTTAAAACTAGCTAAAAATGAAGATAAATTAACTTTAACATTAAAAAGTTTAGGAAGTTTAAAAGAAGATGAAGTAAGAGCACATCAACAACTAGATGAAATAGAACAAATATTAAGAAGTTCTAAAGAAAAAATCATTAGTTTCAAGTTGCCAGTTATACCAGAAGAATATTATGTTCAACTAAATGAAGCAAATCAAGCAATTAGTGATATGTTTGTAGAACTTAATAAGAAACCTATTTCAATAAGAGTTTTAAACACTAGAGTAGATACTGCTAGAGACTTATCTTTAAAATTGTATAAAACTACCAATGATACTATAAAGACAGCTAGTCTCGCTGAAAACACTATTATATATGGTAATAGATATAAACCGTTGAATGGAACATTAAATACTGGATTAAAACTAGCTGAAAAAAAGTTTTTTGCAGGATATTATAAAGAATCTCTAGAGCAAGCGATAAATTCTATATCATTAGTTGACTCTGACATTCACCAAAAATTAATTACCGCATATGAAAAATAATTAAAATCAAAATTAAATTGACTAAATAAAATAAAAAGGATATTATTAAGTTATAAGGAGAGTAGAAAAATGAAAAAAAATTATATATTTTATATTTGTAGACATTGTGGAAATGTTATTGTCAAATTAGAAGATTCAGGAGTACCAGTTGTTTGCTGTGGAGAACAAATGCAAGAATTAATTCCTGGTACAGTTGATGCAACTGTAGAAAAACATATACCGGAAGTGGAAATTAATGGAGATGAAATAAAAGTAACAGTTGGCGAAGAAATTCATCCAATGGTTCCAGAACATTATATATCTTGGATATTAATTATTACCGAAAGTGGTTTTCAAATTAAAAATTTAACTGCAGGTAAAGAACCTATCGCTATATTTAAAACTAATGAAAAAGTAATATCAGCATATGAATACTGTAATTTACACGGACTTTGGAAAAAGGATATAAATTGAAAAAAATAGTTGCTATAAGTGGCAGCTTAAGAAAAGATTCTTATAATACATTATTATTAAAAGAAATTGAAAAGATAATAAAAGAAAAAGTTGAATTTGAATTATTAGATATCTCAACAATTCCTTTTTTTAATGAAGATATAGAAAATGACAATTATCCAGAAATTGATTATTTAAAAAAGAAAATATCAGAAGCAAACTTAATTATCATAGCAACACCAGAATATAATTATTCTATAAGTGGTGTTTTAAAAAATGCTTTAGATTGGTTTTCAAGAAGTGGAACAGTATTTGTTAATAAAGATATTGCAATAATAAGTGCATCACTATCTAGATTTGGTGGAGTAAGAGCTCAAAATCATCTAAGACAAATTCTACTTGGAATGAATGCTAATGTACTTAATAAAGAATTATTTATTTCATCAGCAAGTGAATTATTTAAAGATAACAAATTGATAGATGAAAAAACAGTTGAAAGATTAGAAGAATTTTCAGAAACAATAATTGAAACAATAAAATAATCATATATAGTTGTATATGATTATTTTTTATTGAATAACTATAGAAAATTTGTCAAGTCATTAAATAATATGTATAATGTATGTATAAACAACTTTTATAGGAGGTACACTTAATGAGAAATTATAATCCAAGAAACAAGTCGGTAAATCCAGTAGAAGAAGATTTCTTATACAAACAAATACAAAGTTGTATGTATAGCAAATTTTCTCTAGTTTATAATAAATTAGAGTCAGAAGTAAAAAAATCTGTTCTATCTTATAAAGTAGAAGCAATTAAAAATAATATAGAACTCACTAAAGAAGAAATTAATATAAAAAATGAAGAAATTATTGAAAAAAATTATTTGTTATATAAAAAATTTCACTCAGAACTAATAAAAATATTTTTAGCGTTCTTTTCTACTATTTCAGAATATAAAAGAAAAAAAGATATGGAAGTAGAAGATAGAGATTTATTAATTGAGTCAATCAAAAAAATGAGATTATTTTTTAACGTAATAAACTTTGTCGCTCAACCAGAAGAAAATGATATGAGAAATAGATACTTTTATTACTTGTTAAAAAAAGATTCTGAGTTTTTAAGAAGTTATACTGAAATGCAGCGAAAGTTTATGTCTGAACCTGAAGATTTTAAAGAAAAAGTTACAAGAACAGTAAATAAAGTAGACGAAAGAACAATCACTACTCATGGACTTCAAGGTATGTCATCTTTTGAAAAATTTGAAACAGAGCGCCAACGACGTAAACAAGCAATAGATGATATATTAAATGACCAACCAAAAAGAACACTTTAAAATACTGCTTGACAAATGATGGAAATGAATTAGAATAAAGACACTTGAAAGAGAAGAAATGTATGGAGTTATTAATAATGTATTTATTCACTTTTATTACTAGTATTTCTGTTGAAATAGCTAATGAACTAAGAATTTTCAAAGATGTTGCTGATGCAGGTTATAAAATAGACTTTGAAAAATTATCGGAATTTATGAAAAAAGTAAATCCAGAAACACAAAAAAATTTTTAAATTGTTTTTAATTCCAATAGTGAATTTTTATACAGCGTTTAAAAATATTATTATTTATAATAATGCAAGACCTTATTTTTTATCTCAATTAAATGTTATGAATACATTAATTAAAATGACAGAAGAAGAAATATCATATAAAAATAAACCTACTTCTTTTAATGCTTTATTACTTATGGTTCAATCTAATTTAATTCAAAAAGAAGAATTAGAAGTATACAATGAAGTTAAGGAATCGCCATTAATTGATGAAATAGAAAATAATCCAACCGAGTTTACAAAGAATAACTTAGAACAGATTGAAGAATTAAAAAAAATGAAAGATGATCTTTTATTTCCTGAAACTAAAAAAGAAGAAAAAAATAAAACTTTAACTAAAAATAAATAGCAGTATTATGACACTACTATTTCTTTTTAGTTATAAATTAATTGATAAATATCGATTTTATTATATAATATAACAACTTATATAAAGAAAAAGGGGGATTAACGTGAATTCAAATGCGTATAATCAAAGATTAAGATATGTCTTTACTGAAATAAGAGATTTTGTAAGAACTAATTACTCTCAAATAAGTGGTGTTAATTTTAATATTTTAAGAGAATTAGATTCAAATATTCATAACCATATATTGTTACCAAACATAGTTGAAGACATAATTGAAAACGAAACTAAGGAAATAACTAAATTACTTACTTTTATTATAGAGAATATTGAAGAGAAAAAAGTAAACAATCAATTAATGAAAAAAATTATATACCTAAGAACAGCATTATCTAGTTTTAAAAATGATAACAAAGTTGATAAAGAATTAATAAATATAATAGGTGATTTATTTGTTTCAATAAGTGAAAACATTAATCCTAATCACGTTTTATATAAATCATTATATATGCCTTGTGATTTAAATAATCTATTAATCGAAGCACATCAATTGATAAATAGAAATAATGAAACAACATATCATATTTCTGAGGAAAGTATTAAAGAACAATATCTCAACAAATTAAATAAAATTAATTACAATAATAAAGAATTATATATAAGATTAAGTTATATATACGATGATTTATATAGGGAGAATAGTTATAAAAACAATATGAATCTAGTTACTTTTAAAAGAGGCTTAGCTTCTTTTTACTATCTTGCTTATAGAGATAATACGATAGCTGATTTGAAACAAGATACGTCATTTATTAATGAATTAACTACTCAAGCTAATATTAATTTAAATAATGAAACAATGCTTTTAAAAGAAGAAAATAGCAAAGCAGAGTTACAAATTATATTAAATAAACTAGTATTAAATAGAAGATTAAACTGTGCTAGTGATGATTATAATCCATATGACAGAAGAATAGCAACAGAAGCAATAAATTTAATAACAAAAGAAAAATTTATTGATGGCTCTAATATAAAAGAAGAAGAGATTACAATATCAAATACGTTATATATAATTCAAGAAATTAATGAAGAAATAAATAATATATTAAATCTGAAAAAAGACACATTAAAAAATAAATTTGTTCAAGGATTGATAAAATTCCTAAAATAAAAAGACTTATTGTCTTTTTATTTTAAGTAAAGCTGCTTTTTTCTTTTTCCATATAGCGTCTTTTGAATAATTATATTTTAAAGATAGTTTTACTAACGACATTTTATTAGAATAAAAATCTATTAAAATGTCTGTTTCAACACTAGTTAAATTATAATCCACACAAATTTCTCTTAAAACATTTTCTTTCATACCACGATATAATTTCACTTCTTCAGTTTTTTTAACTAATAAACTTGTAAAGTATGACAGTGCTATTCCTAAAGAAATTGGAATAACAAATGAAATACCTATATTAAAAGTTATTCTATTTAACATATAGTAAGTTAAATTAGAAACAATAAAACATTTAGACGCCGAATTAAAATGAAATGGTTTACCAAATACTTTTTTAGTAATTAAAAATGATGAAAGAATAAATATACACTCTATGACAGTATGATTTAAAAAAGCAACAAATATAATAATACCTAAATTAAATAGTTCATATATTGCTGATAATATTAAAAATATTATTACAAATGCTTTTTCGTTATTTTTGCTATTTAAAAACAGACGAAACTTTTGTTGCCAATTTGATAAGGTTGTCTTTAGGGCCGAAGACAAAGAAACTCCATCTGATTCCTGCTGTTCCGAATAGTTTTCCGAATAAATCCACTTACTTTCACTTCCTTTCATTAAATGCAGATAATATGTTATTATCAACAATATCATATAATCAAAATTTAATAAAAAATCGTACATCAACTCAAATTGTTGATTAAAAGTAA
>CAYYOP010000002.1:15206-30661 GCA_964473435.1 uncultured Muribaculaceae bacterium
ATCTATATACATGAAAATAAGAGCGACTAAATTACCTAATTCAAACTTTATTAATAGATCACAAATATAATTTATTACTTTATTTTCTACGTCTAAATGAAAAATATTTAAACCGAATAACTTTAATACCGCACTTATAATGATCATAATAAATGTAAGTTTTAAAATTGAACTTAATACTAACTCTTTATCTCGTGTTTTCAATTAATTCCACCTCATATACTTGAAGTTTATCACGAATAAATTATAACACTATATTAGGCTGGTTTCAAATATTCAGTATTCATGTATATTCATTTTTTTGAAGTTTTATGATAAGATTATATTGGTTGTGATAAAAATGAAAAGGCCTATATTATATAGAGTAGTAAGACCGTTATTAATAATATGGTTTTCAATTACATATCGTCCAGTATATATTAATAATAAAAATATACCTAAAAAAGGAAGAGTAATATTAGCAGGAACACATATTAATAATTTAGATGGCTTCTTATTAGGGGCTTCTACAAGAAGAACTGTAAGATATATTGCTAAAAAAGAATTGTTTAAAGGAATAGGGAATTGGTTTTTCAGTTCTTGTGGAATGATACCTGTTGATCGAAGTAAGCATGATAAAAATGTACTACTAACAGCGAATAAATTACTAGAACAAGAATCTTTAATAGGAATATTCCCAGAAGGTACTGTTAATAAAACCGATGATATTATTTTACCATTTAAAAAAGGTGCAGTTAGAATGGCTATACAAACTAAAAGCCCTATAATACCTTTTGCAATAACAGGTAGTTATAAAAAATATAAAAAAAGTATTAAAATAACTTTTGGTGATCTTTATTTTCCAGAAACTGATGATGTTGAAAAAGAAAATGAAATATTAGAAAAAAAAGTTAAAAAAATAATAAAAGAAACGAGTATATAAAATGAATTTTATAAGTAAAGTTTTTAGTAAAGATTATTCTAATGAAAGATTAAAACCATTTGGTGACTCAATTACTCATTTAGAATATCCAAATTGTTCTTTATATGAATTATTAAAGGAAACAGTTGATAAGTATCCAAAATTAATCGCATATGATTATTTTGGGAAAGAAGTAACATATCAAAAGTTTTATCAAAAAATAACACACACAGCTAAAGCATTAAAAGCTTTAGGAATTAAAAAAAATGATAGATTAACTATATGTATGCCAAATACACCAGAAGCTATTATTACTTTTTATGCAGTTAATATGGTTGGTTCAGTTGCTAATATGATTCATCCACTATCAAGTGAAAATGAAATAGAATATTATATTGAAGTATCAAATAGTAAATATGTATTAGCAGTGGATTTATTAAAAAATAGAATACTAAAAGCATCAGCAAATCAACCCGTTGAAAAAATAATTTTAGTTAATGTTTCGGAAAGTATGCCTATAGTAATAAAAACAGCTTATAGTGCTCAACAATATATTAAAAAAGCAACTAAAAAAACTCCAACTCAGATAGAAGAATTAGATGAAAGTAAGTTAATTACTTGGACAGATTTTTATGATTTAGGATATTCTTATAATAAAAAAGATTATGTTGCCAAATCAAAAGGTGAAGAATTAGCCGTAATCCTTTATAGTGGTGGTACAACTGGAAAACCAAAAGGAGTAATGTTATCTAATAATGGAATAAATAGTATGTCATTACAAGCAATTAGTAGAATAGAATCTGCCGAACCAGGAAAATCTGTTTTATCTATATTACCAATATTTCATGGATTTGGTTTAGCATGTTGTGTTCATACCGTACTTCTAGCTGGAGTTAAATGTCATTTAATTCCTCAGTTCAAACCTGAAGAATTACCAAAATTAATAAAGAAAAAGAAACCAAATTTACTTGTAGGAGTACCAACTTTATTTGAAGCACTTGCTAATAGTGATGAACAATCTAAAAACTATTTAAAATCTGTAACTGATTGTATATGTGGAGGAGATACATTAAAGCCAGAACTTAGAAAAAAAGTTAATGATTATTTAACTGAAAAAGGTTCTTCAGCACAACTTAGAGTAGGTTATGGTTTAACAGAAAGTGTAGCAGTGGTTGTACTTTCTCCTAGTTATTATTATAAAGAAGGTGCAATTGGTTTACCAATGCCAGATACAGACGTTAGAATCTTTAAACCGGACTCATATAAAGAGTGCAAACCAAATAAGAAAGGTGAGATTTGTATATCTGGTCCAGCACTTATGATGGGATATCTAAACGAACCAGAAGAAACTAAAAATACTTTAATTAAACATCCAGATGGTAAAGTATGGTTGCGTACAGGTGATATTGGATATAAAAATAGAGAAGGCATTATCTTCTTTGAATCTCGTTTAAAGAGAATTATAATAACTAGTGGATATAATGTGTATCCTCAATACATGGAACATTTATTATCGCTTCATCCTGCAATAGAAACAGCAGTCGTAGTTGGAGTTCCTCATCCATATAAAAAACAAGTTCCAATAGTTAATATTGTTTTAAAAGAAAATTATGCTCCTAGCGAAGATTTAACTAAAAACATAAGACAATATTTAGAAAAGTCAGTAGCTAAATATTCGATGCCAAAAGGTTATGAATATATTAAATATGTTCCGAAAACATTAATTGGAAAAGTTAATTTTAAAAAGTTAGAAGAAGAATGTACTAAAAAATATGGAGAGATTAAATAATGAAAAAAGAAGAACATTATTATGCGTATAAATTTTTTAGAGCTGTCTTAGGTACAGTATTCAAAATATTATATCGTCCTAAAGTAATTAATAAAGAAGTAATTCCAAAAGAAGGACCTATTATCTTAGCAGGTAATCATATTCATTTATTTGATCAAAATTTAGCAATTATGTCTACCAAGAGAATGGTTCACTATATGGCTAAAATAGAATATTTTGAAAATCCTAAAACAGCATGGTTTTTCAAAATGGTAGGATGCATCCCAGTTAATAGACAAATAAAAGATGATGATGCTAAAAGAAGTGCTTTAGAAGTATTAAATAATGGTTATGCTTTAGGAGTTTTTCCTGAAGGAACAAGAAATAAAACAGATGCTTTTTTACTTCCGTTTAAATTTGGTGTAGTATCTATGGCACAAAAAACAAATGCTACGATAGTACCTTACGCTATAACAGGCGAGTATAAAATATTTAAAAAGAATCATCTTAATATTAGATTTGGAAAACCATTTAAGGTATCAAAAAATATGGATTTAAAAAAAGCTAATGATAAACTATTTAAAATTATCTCTGATTTAAAAATGAAAGGATTAGAGGATATAAAAAATGAAAAATATTAATCTTGATGGAGTAGAGTATAAAGTTATAAAAACTTTAAAAACAGAAGAGAAAATTTATTATTATACTATAGATGAAAATAATGATAATGAAGTAGTAATGTTATGTAAAAACTTAATAGATAAAGATTCCCCTCTTGAAAAAGTTGAAGAAAGAGAATATCCTATTTTAATGAACAAATTTGCATTAAAATAATTTAGGAGATGTATAATGATTTTAGATGGTAAGAAAATAAGAAATGAAATACTTGATGAATTAAGAGATAAAATTAAAGATTTACATCTTTCTCTAGCTGTTATTCAAGTTGGTAATGATGAAGCTAGCAATGTTTATATTAAACAAAAAAGAAAAGTATGTGAAAATTTAAATATTAATTTTAATCATCTAAAGTTAGACAATAATATAACTGAAGAAGAAGTGTTAACAATTATTAGGAAATTAAATAATGATAATACTACTGGTATCTTATTACAACTTCCAATTCCTAAACATTTAGATGAAGTTAAATTACAAAATGAAATTGATTATAAAAAAGATGTTGATGGATTAAATTATATCAACGTCAATAAATTAATTAATAAAGAAGAGTGTTTATTACCATGTACTGCTAAAGGGATAATAACGCTATTGAAAAAATATCAAATCAAAATAGAATCTCAAAATGTAGTTGTAGTAGGAAGAAGCAATTTAGTTGGCAAACCAGTTAGTAATCTATTTTTAAATGAAAATGCCACAGTTACAATATGTCACTCTAAAACAAAAGATTTATCTAAAATAACTAAAGAAGCAGATATATTAGTAGTTGCTACTGGTATAAAGAATTTAATTACTAAGGATATGGTAAAAGAAAACTCTATCATAATTGATGTTGGTATAAATAAAATAAACAATAAACTATATGGTGATGTTGATTATGAGAATGTAAAAGAATTAGTGAGTTATATAACACCAGTTCCTGGTGGCATAGGTCCTATGACTATATGTTCATTAGCAGAAAATTTATATGAAGCATACTTATTGCAAAATAAAAAATAATATATTTAAAAATATTATAACTCATGTTATAGTATTGTTAAGCCGAATTAGTTAAGGGGTATAACAGGTCCATGGTAAGGATCAGTCATCTGTTCAAGTCAGTTATTCGGCACCATAAAACAATTCAAAGCCTTATATTTAGGCTTTTTATTATGTATATTAAGTTTATCAAAGTTATTATGAATCAAAGACTTACGATATTGTTTATGATATTCTTATGATAAGAAGGAGTATTTATGAAGAAGAAATTGATTATATCATCAATTGTTATTATAAGTATCTTTGTTTTATATTGTTTTGTTAGCACGATTGATTATTCTAGATTTAAAAAAGGAAAAACACACTTTTTCCTTTACATATTTTCACTAGTTTTGTTTTTGAAGAAGAAGATAATATTGCGGAAAATTCTTATAATTTTAAAGGATTAGGTTATAGTATTGTTAGTTGTGATAAAAAAGAATATTCTTTTCACTTTGGCGATATAGAAATATTTTGTAATGAAATTAAAGATTATGCTCAAAAATAATTTGAAAAATATTTTATAACAAATTAATAAAAGTAGTTATTCATTTAACTACTTTTTTTATTTATAATGATTATTACAACATCTATGGTGAGGTCTTCTATAACCAAAAAGACAAAAACTTATAAACAAAATTATTAGAATAAAAGGTAACAAAAAAATTAAAACAGGAAAAAAAATTAAAAATAATATAAAACATGTAACAAACATATATAACCACCTAATATATTTAATGATTAAATTGTATTATGAATAATAACAAATGACTATAAATCATTAAAAAGATTAGTACTTAAATATTTTTCGCCTCGATCAGGAAATATTACAACAACCAATCCATTATCTAAGTTGTTAATAATTTGACTAGCAGCAAGCATAGCGGCGCCACTACTCATTCCAACAAAGATTCCTTCTTTGCTAATAATATTTCTTGCCATTTTAAAAGCTTCTTCAGTATCAATCATTATACTTGTATCAATTATAGATTTATCATAAATTTCTGGAACTATAGCTTCTTCCATATTTTTTAATCCTTGAATATAATGGCCTTTGACTGGCTGTGCTTCAATAATTTTTATATTAGGATTTAATTCTTTTAATCTTTTACTAATTCCCATAATTGTACCTGACGTACCTAAACTTGAAACTAAATGTGTTATTTTACCATTGGTTTGTTGCCATATTTCTTCTGCAGTTGTTTCATAATGTGCTAATTTATTATATTTATTTGAAAATTGATCTGGATTAAAATATTTTTCTGGATTGTTTGATACTAATTCTCTTACTTTCATAATGGCACCATCAGTTCCAGTGTTTTTATCTGTTAAAATAATATTAGCACCAAATGCTTTAATCATTTTTTGTCTTTCAATTGATACGGCTTCACTCATAACAATCGTAACTTTATATTTTTTTACAATACCTATCATGGCAAGACCTATTCCTGTATTACCAGAAGTTGCTTCAATTATAGTTTTATCCTTTGTTAAAACTCCTTCCTCTTCAGCTTGTTCTATCATTTTAAGTGCTATACGATCTTTAATACTCCCAGTTGGATTAAAACCTTCTAATTTAGCATAGCAAAGTACTTTATTGTTATCATTTATATTATTAATTTTAACTAAAGGAGTATTGCCAATTGTTTCAATAATGTTATTCATTTTTATACCTCCCTATATAATAAATATTTTATGCTTATAAAGAAAAAGGGATATTATGTTCCTAAAAGTACAAAAACCCATATAATAAATAGAAAGGTGGTATTTTATGATAACTTACACAGTACTTCCAGGAGATACATTATGGCGCATTGCGCTTATGTTTGGTGTAGAACTTAATAATTTATTATTAGCTAATCCTAATATAAGTAATCAAAATTTTATTTATCCGGGTCAAATAATAAATATACCAAGTGAAGTTAATACATCTACATATATTATTAAAAAAGGAGATACTATGTGGAATATTGCTCATAAATATCGTATTCCACTTAATGTATTATTGACTGTTAATCCTCAAATAAAAGATCCGTCACTTATTTATCCTGGCCAAATAATAAATATTCCGAGTGAAGCTAATGTTCCAGGTGTGCCAAATCTTCCTAGTGAAAATGATGACTTAAGAGATTTAGAAAAAGAAGTAATTCGTTTAGTTAATATTGAAAGATCAAAAGTAGGGCAAAGTCCATTAACAGAAAATAATAAATTAAGTAATGTTGCCAGAATTAAATCCGAGGACTTTATTAATAATAATTATTTTGACCATAACTCACCTATATATGGCAGTCCATCCAATATGTTGAAAAGATTTAATATTAACTCAACTGCAACTGCTGAAAATATAGCGAGCGGTCAAAGAACAGCGAAAGAAGTAATGAATACATGGATGAGTTCACCAGGCCATAGAGAAAATATATTAAATGGTATTTACAATCAAATTGGAGTAGGCGTTGTAAGAGAAAGTAATGGCAATCTTTACTGGACTCAAATGTTTATAAGAAATTAAAAAAAGAATGCAATCAACAAGATTGCATTTTATATAAATTAATAAATCTAAAAAAATGGTGGGCGATATGGGATTCGAACCTATGACCTCTACGATGTCAACGTAGCACTCTAACCAGCTGAGCTAATCGCCCTTAGACTTATTATACAAAAAAACTAGGTTATTCGCAACCTAGTTCTTTACATAATTTTTCATGTTCTTTAGTTATCTTAGCTTTTGGAGCATCTTCTAGTTGATACCAACTATTATTATAACAAAGATTAAAAATTTCTTGTGCTTCTTGACTTACTTTTTTGAAGATACCAAAATATTCTTTATAGATAGTATTACAAGAAGCCTCATTTAATGCTACTGCTGTGTTATCTACTAAATCTTTTTCAGTTAAGAGAACATCCATCATTATAAATTTATCTTCCATTAACTATCGCCACCTTCTAATAAACTTAATAAATCAGAACATATTTTTCGATGCATATTGCATAAATCATCTAATTTCTTCGTGCATTCTTCATCCTCAACTTGATTTAAATATAGTTCGAATTTCTCAGCAGCGACTAAATGCCAGTTAAACATATCTGATATATAAGATAAGTCTTTCGTTGAAATCATGTTTGGTACTTTTTCCATAATCTTCCTCCAGTATTATATTGTTACTTTTTTAATATAATATACTAAAATTACTAACATTTACAAATCATTAAAAAAATAATATAATAAAGAAGAAATGAGGCTTGAATTATGATTGAAATTAAAAACATAACTAAAAAATATGGAAATAAAACAGTTCTTGATAAATTATCATTAGAAATAAAAGCAGGAGATATATTCGCTTTTGTAGGGCATAATGGTGCGGGTAAGACTACTTGCATCAAATGTATGACTGATATTATAGAATTTGACTCAGGTGATATTTTATATGATAAAGTTTCTATAATTGATAATCCAATAGAATGCAAAAAAAATATTGCATATATACCGGATAATCCTGACTTATATGAATTTTTAAAAGGCATTGATTATCTAAATTTTATAGCTGATGTTTTTGAAATGGGAAATGAAAGAACAGAATTGATTAATAAATATGCTGATGATTTTGAATTAAAAGAATATTTAGCAAATCCAGTATCTTCATATTCACATGGTATGAAACAAAAATTAGCAATCATAAGTGCTTTGATACATAGTCCTAAATATTTAATATTAGATGAGCCATTTGTAGGATTAGATCCTATAGCGTCAAGAAAATTAAAAGATTATATGAAAGACTTAACTAAGAAAGGAACTGCTATATTCTTTTCAACTCATGTTTTAGATGTAGCAGAAAAACTTTGTAATAAAATAGCAATTATAAAAGATGGTAAACTAGTAGTCACTGGGGATATGAATAAGGTATTAAAAGATAAATCATTAGAAGATATATTCTTGGAGTTACAAAATGAAGATGCTAATTAAATTAATAAAGATTAATTTATTAACATTCTTTGATATTCATAAACTAAAAAATGCTAAAAATAAAAAAGAACTTAAAAAAAGTATTCCAATGATATTATTATATTTATATGCTTTTGGTTTTTTAGCTTATTATATTTATTATGGAGCATCATTTGCTTTAAAAGGTTTGAAAATATTAGAATTAGAACCATTGCTCTTAGTAGCGGTAATGGCTTTAGCTAGTGTTTATTTATTATTTACTACAATTTTAAAAGTAAATAAAACTTTATTTAACGCTAAGGATTATCCAATTTTATTAAGTTTACCAATAAAAAAGAGTATTATTATATCAAGCAAAATATTTATTTTATATTTTACTAATGTTATCTTTTTATTATTTTTTATGATTCCAACCTATATAGCATATGTAGTAGGTATCAATCCGCCTGTTATGTTTCATTTAATGTTTATGATATCACTATTGTTTATTCCTTTAGTACCAACAGTTATTGGCGTTATAATAGGGAGTATATTAACAGGAATTACTTCTCAATTTAAATATAAAAATTTAACTAATATATTAATTAATATTGGATTTGCCTTCTTAATACTTTATATGTCTTTTACTTCCCAAAATATGAATACAATTGATTTAGCAAACTTAAGTCAATCAATTGTTAATAAATTCAATAGTTTTTATCCATTATCTAAAATGTATTTAGAAATAATTCAAAACAATAGTATATTAAATTTATTATTATTTATAGGTATTTCAGTATTAATATTTGAAGTATTTAAATATATTATAGAAAAGTTCTTTGATAATATAAATAGTAAGCTAAATGCTGTAACTATAAACAATATTTATAAAGAAAAAGATAACAAAATTAATATACCAATAATATCTTTATATAAAAAAGAAATAAAAAAATATTTTTCTAGTCCATTATATGTATTAAATACTGCTATTGGTTGTTTAATGTTAATATTATCTTTAATCCTTTTAATTACAATTGGAGGAGAAAGATTAGATATTATTTTAAACATGCCAGATTTATCAAAAACTTTTATGACTAGTGGACCATTAATTTTCGGAGTTTTCTGTTCAATGTCTTGTACTACTCATTCTACTATATCTTTGGAAGGTAAGAACCTATGGATACTTAAAAGTATTCCAGTTACAGTAAAAGAAATTTTTATAGCAAAGATTTTAGTTAATTTTACTATTATTGTTCCTACTATCGTGATATGTGCATCGTTATTAACTTATATAATGAATCTATCTGTTTTAAATTTATTAGTGTTATTATTTACGCCATTAATGTATGCTTTCTTAATAGCTTGTTTAGGCTTATTATTAAATTTAAAGTATCCATTATTTGATTGGGTTAATGAAGTAAAAGTAATAAAACAAAGTATGCCATCTATTCTAACAATGATAATAGGGTTGGTGATATCTATTATTCCACTTACAGTAATGCCTAAATCAATAAATAGTACTCTATATTCATTTATAATTGGTTTAACTCTATTGTTTATAAATATTATTCTTTATAGAATACTTTTCACTAAAGGTCAAAAGATGTTTGAAAGATTATAAAATTATAATCTTTTTTATTTTATCAAAATAGTGTATTATTCTATTTAGAAAAAGCAATTATATGTGTGAAAACAAATTTTAAATTCTTTAATATTTTGCTGGAAAGAGATAATTATAATAATAAAAAGAAGACCATCAAAAAAAAGATGGCAAAAATTCAATCAGAAGAAACTATATTATGTATTACGTTGGTATAACAGTAATTTTAGATAATTTTATTTATTGTATGTTAATCACACTTTTATATTTTTTCAAAAACAGACTTCTTGTTAATAAAAAATATGTATGATATAATTTTTTTGGGAGAATAAAAAGGTATGGAAACAAAATTAAGTAATCAAAGAATATTTGATGTTATTTCAAATGATAAAGTATTTTTTAGATATTATTTAAATGATTATTTTTATCGATTATTAATAAATAGTCAAATAGATAAAGAATATCTAATTTCTTTATTCATTGATTTTAATGCTGAAAAAGGAAAAAATCTTTTTCCGGTTAATATAATTGAATTTGCTGATAAAATAAACAAACTTTTCAATAAAGAAGGTTTAAGAAATTATGATTTTAATGATATAAAAGATCCTTTATATGTACCTGTAAAGCATTCTTTAGTATTTCAAAAGTTTTATTCTTTATTAGATAGTTACAGAACTTTATGGAGTGAACTTGAAGCATTAGAAAGAGAATCTTTTTTGCACATTCACTTAATGAGGATATATCCTTTTATTCATAATAACGAATTAATAAACTTGCTAATACTAAATTCAAATTTAATTAATAATTATTATCCGCCAATTTTAATAACAGTCAATGAAAGAAGTGATTATTTATCTTCAATTACTTCTGGAGACGCATTAAAATTTAAAAACATATTAACTAAAAAAATCGATGAAGAATTTAACTATTTAGTGAACTTATATAAAAAACATTATTTATTTCCCGATAATATTTCAATAGAAGAAATTATTATTAAAAAGACTAATTATTAAGAGTTATGTAAAGTAATTCTTTTTCTTTTTTTTGAAGTAACATTTAATAGATATTATTTGATATAATTTAAAAGAAGAGGTGGGGACAAATGATTAAATATGAAACTGATTCTAGACTTGTGAAAAAAGATCAAATATTTGTAGCGATAAAAGGTCATACTGTAGATGGACATAACTATATAGAAGATGCGATTAAAAATGGTGCATCTAAATTGATAGTTGAACGAGAAGTAGACTCAAGCATTCCATTTGAAATAGTTTCAAATACAGAAAAATATTTGAAAGAAAAAATGATTGAAGAATATAGTCCTATAATAAATAATATAAATTTAATAGGAGTAACAGGTACTAATGGTAAAACAACAACTTGTTTTTTAATATATCAATTATTAAAAAACTTAGGTAAGAAAGTTGCGTATCTAGGTACAATAGGATTTTATTATAATGATGTAGTTAAAGAACTAAATAATACTACTCCAGATATTCTTACTTTATATAAACTACTTTTAGAAGCAAAAGAAAACAATGTTGAATACATTGTTATGGAAGTATCATCTCACGCTATTGCTTTAGAAAGAATAGCAGGCTTAAAATTCCAAGTAGGAGCATTTACTAATTTAAGTCAAGATCATTTAGATTTTCATAAAACTATGGACGAATATTTAAAAACTAAATTAAAATTTAAAGAATATTTAAATGGAGTTATAATAGTTAATAATGATGATTCCTACAGTGACTCATTTAAAACTGGAAATTATTTAACAATCGGACAAACTGGTGATTATAAAATAATAAATACTAACTATTATCAAGACTCAACTGATATAGAGTTTTCTTATGATAATAAAAACTATAAAGTTAATATTAATTTAATAAGTAATTTCAATGTCTATAATTATTTAATGAGCGTTGCAATATTGAATAATTTAAACTTTAGTATAGAAGAGATAATTAATAATTCTAAAAAAATCTATCCCCCAAAAGGAAGATGTGAAACTATTAAGGCTGGAGAAAGTTATGCAGTAGTAGATTATGCACATACTCCCGATGCGGTTGAGAAAGTAATAAAAGCCCATCTTGAACTTGAACACAATCGTATTATTACAATACTAGGTTGTGGTGGAGATCGTGATCCTAAAAAAAGACCATTAATGGGAAAAATTGCTACTAATTTGAGTGATCACGTTATTTTTACAAACGATAATCCTCGAACAGAAGACCCTAATAAAATAATGGAAGATATTGTAAGAGACAATTCTAATAGTAATTATGAAATAATTTTTGATAGAAAAGAAGCAATAGAAACTGGACTTAATTTATTAACTGAAAAAGACTTTTTATTAATATTAGGAAAAGGTCACGAAGATTATCAAATTATTGGTCACGAAAAAATACATTTTAGTGATGCTGAAGTTGTTAAAAAATATTTAATTAACAAATAATTAATAAAATTGATGTAAAGTATAATACTTATAATGTAAGTATTATACTTTTTTTGTTATACTTTTAGTAGGAGGACTCATGGAAGAAAAAACAATTGATAATACAAATTCCAAAAAAAATAAAAAACATATAATTATAAATATCTTTTTAGCCATATTATTTATTGGGGTTATATGTTTTGTAATTTATTTCTATTTAAACAATAATAAGAAACAAAAATTGATTGATGAAAACAAAGTTTATTATTATGAGATAAAAGATAATGTTGTTTATTTAAAAACTAATGATGGATTAGAAGAAAGTTATAAGTGTAAAAACAATTGTGAAATTTATACTAGAGGAACACTTCAGGGATATTTTAGTAAGGGTAAAATTTTATTACAAGACGGAGTTCAAATATATTTATATGATTTATTAAATAATAAAAAGATAAGTGCTAATTATAACTGGGTTGATTATATTTATGATGATCAAGGAACAGAATTAAATAATATTAAAATGTTTAAAGTTGCAGATTCTTATAGTAAGCAAGGAATAATAGACTTAAATGGTAATGTCTTAGTTAAACCTATTTATGATGAACTAGGTAAAACACTAGATGAAGACTTATTAAATTATTCTTTTGAAGATAATTATATTTCTGCTAAAAGTGGAGACAAATGGGGCTTAATTGCTCTAACTAATGGTAAAGGTTTAATAGATTTTCAATATGAAGATATTAAAATAAATTATTATGATAAAATAGTTGTTAAAGATTCTGCTGTATGGATCTTGGTTGATCAAAATAATAAAAAAATAATAAATAAAACATTTTCATCAATAGATGTTCATGACAAATATTTAGTTGTAAGCGAAGCAAAGAAAGCTTATATAGTTAATTTAAATGGTGATTTAGCAAGTAATAAAATCGATTTATATTATGATATAGATACTTGGGCTACTATAACAATAAAAGGTTTAAATTCCTACGAAGAAGAAGGAATAATATATATTGAAGTAGACACACCTTTAGATATTAATGCTGGAACATCAAAAATAATTAAATATTATTATGATGAAGAAAATAATGAAATAAAGATTGTAGAATAATACATCTTTTTTTTTGACAAAAAAAAAGAATGCTTGAGCATTACTTTTTTGAGATTTTTTCAATTACTTTCTCTATAGAGTGACCTTTAAAGGCTTCAAGTACTTCTATAGGTACAGCAAAAATAATTGTATTAGATTGATCTGAAGAAAGATCATTTATAGTTGATAATGTTCTTAGGTGAAGTGCTCCTGGAGTTGACGACATGATTTTAGCTGCTTTAGCTAAATTTTCACTTGCTTCAACTTCTCCAGCTGCAAGAGTAATAATAGCTTGTTTTTCTCTTTCAGCTTCTGCTACAGTTGCAATAACTCTTTTCATTTCTTCTGGTAAACTAATATCTTTTAATTCAACATTTTCTACATCTATTCCCCAAGCATCAGATGCTTCATCAACAACGTTACAAATCTCTTGTGAAATTTGATCTCTTTCACTTAATAATTCATCTAACGTTACCGTTCCTACAACATTTCTCATTGTCGTTTGTGCTAATTGGCTTACTGCATATCGATAATCTTCTACTGCAATAACAGATTTAGCAGCATCAATTATCTTATAATAAAGAACAGCATTAATTTTAATAGATATATTATCTTTAGTAATTGCATCTTGTTCTGGAACATCGACTGCTTTAGTTCTAATATCAACTTTTTTTATTGATTCAACAATCGGTAAAATTATTTGCCAACCTGGTTTTAATATTTTAGTGAATTTACCAAATCTGAATTTTATTCCTCTTTCATATTCATTGATTTGTCGAATAGAAATTAATATAATGACAATTACTATTGAAATAATAATTTTCCAATACATAAAAATCGCTCCTTTCTTCTATATCATATAATAAAAATATTTATTTAACAATAATATTTGACTTTTTCTAACAAGAAGATTATTATTAAACTAGGTGATAAAGATGAAAGATAAAAAAGAACAAACTTTTAAAAATATATTAAATATAGTAATATCTATAATATTAATTTTGCTAGGAATATTTTTATTAATATTTCCTTGGTTTGGAGAATCATCACCTAATAAGTTATTATATTTATTGTTTGTAATATATGGTGGTATAAAAATCATTGAATATATTTTAACTAGAAATGATAAAGACTATGAAGATTTATACACTGGTATTGCGTGTGTTTTAGCAGCAACAAGTGGATTTAAATTCGCAGCGTATTCTACACCAATGGTTTTAAGTATTACTTTAGCATCATGGGTAGGTATAATGTCTATTATTAAACTGATTAAATTAGATTACTATCATGATCGTCAAAATAAAATGTTGTATGTAAATTTAATTACATTTTCATTATTTTTGTTATTAGGTTTATTAACTAGTATAAATTTATATTATGAGGTAACTGTTCAAACTTTAATGTTAGGTTTCTTCTTTGTAGTAAATGGAATATTAAATTTAGCTGAAGATGGAATTAGAATCCTTATCGACAGTTTTGAAAAAGAAAACAAAAAGAAAAATGTTAAAACAAAAAGTATTAAGCCAAAGAAGAAAGCATAGTGCTTTTTTTTGTTTTTTATAAACTATTAGTAGAATAAAAAAAGCAACTTAGTTTTAACTAAATAAAATATTTTTAAGCTATAATCCTATTAAGAAACAATTTGAAAATAAACGCATTTATAAAAATAGAAAGAAACAAAAATAATATAAAACAATTTTTACAAGGCTATAATTTTATTCGCATTTTTGATAATGAAAAATTGAAATTGTGCTTAATCAATGGATATTGTCATTTTTATTTGATGAATAAAGAAAATGAAGTGTATAAAACCAACGCACTTTCATATATTTAATTGGAGGTAATAATGGAAATATTAAAAGTTTCAAGCAAAAGTAACCCTAGTAAAGTAGCAGGTGCTATAGCTAATGTGTTTAGAATTGATGGTGCAGTTGAACTTCAAACAATTGGTGCTGGAAGTTTAAATCAAGCAATTAAAGCAATAGCAATTGCAAGAGGATTTGTAGCACCGAGTGGAAAAAACCTCGTAGTAATACCAGCATTCAGTGATA
>CAYYOP010000003.1:0-27012 GCA_964473435.1 uncultured Muribaculaceae bacterium
TATTATTCCATATGTTTCTTTTAAAACTTCTTCTAGTTCTGGAACAATATAATCTATTTTTTCTTTTCCTTCTTTTCTTCTTATATAAGAATCTATGTTTTGCATAGGTCCGGGACGAAATAATGCTAGTGCTACTACAAGATCTAAAAAATTATTTGGTTTTAATTTCCTTAAGAAGTTTTTCATTCCTTCACTTTCAAATTGAAATATTCCCATTGTATTAGCAGTGCTAAATTTTTCAAAAACTTCTTTTTGATTTAAATCTATTTCTTTAATATTTATTTCATCAGGAATCATTTTTAGAATATCAGTTATTGTAGTTAAATCCTTAATAGCTAAAAAGTCCATTTTAAGTAATCCTAGTTCTTCTAAGTAATTCATTGTATATCCAGTTAAATAAATATTACCACTTTTTGTTATAGGAATAACTTCATCTAATTTTTTACTAGAAATAACTATACCTGCAGCATGAGTACTAATATGTTTTTTTAAGCCTTCTAGTTTAAATGCCATATAATATAATTTTTTAAGTTCTAAATTAGAATTTAAAAGTTTAGTAACCTCTGGTGATAAATTCTGTTTTAAAGATTTTTTAGAATCTATATGTTTTAATAAGTTTAAAGCATCTAAGTTTAATATTTTTGATAAAGAAATTAATGCTTGTTTTGAAGCAAATGTTCCATAGGTCATAATTGCTAAGGCATTATGTTCTCCATATTTATCTTTTACATAATTAATTACTTCATCTCTTCGTTCAGCGTCAAAGTCTATATCTATATCAGGCATAGATATTCTTTCTGGATTTAAAAATCTTTCAAATAATAAACCGTATTTTAAAGGATCTACAGAAGTGATTCCTAAAGAGTATGTAACTAGTGAACCTGCTGCTGAACCTCTCCCAGGACCTACTAATATGTTGTTTTTAATCGCATATTTAACATAATCATAAACAATTAAAAAATAATCAACATAATTCATGTCTTTAATTACACTTAATTCATATAATAATCTTTCTTTATATCTATCAGGTATTTCTCCACCTATTCTTTTATACAATCCTTTGATAGATAAACTTTCTAAGTATTTATAACTATCAGTAATATTATTATCAAAATGAGGTATTAAATTAGTCTTCTTAGGTAATACTATATTGATTAAATTAGTTAATGAAGAATAGTCGTATTCCTTTATATAATAATCAGAATAATCAGTTTCTATTTCATTTAAAGTAATACCTTTATCTAACGCTTCTAATATTTTTATATAACTAGTATCTTCTTTAGTAAGTGCTAGGGCTTCTTGAAAATAAACAACTTTATTTGTTAATAATAACGAAGTTGTTTTTTCTGTTTCTTTAGTATAACCAATAAATAAATCTTTACTTAATAAATTTAATTCTTTAAATAGATCTATTGATTTATAAGGTAATAATATTATTAAGTTTTGTATATATTTAGTTAGTTCAACTATATTTAAATCATTATCTAGTAAATAGGTATTTAGTTTAAATAATTTTTTTAAACCTTCATAGTTTTTAACGTATAATATTATTTTTTTATCATTTAATAATACTTCATAACCAATTACTGGTTTAATCTTATTTTTAAAACATTCATTTAAAAATTCATTTGATGCTGATAAATTATTATCTATTATCCCTAAAGTATTAAAATTATTTTTAACAGCAAAAGAAAGTAAAGTTTTAATCTGAATAATACTTTTCAATAGAGAATAATCAGTTTTTATACTTATACATTCTTTCACTTATACCACCTAAATTAATTATATAATACTTACTATCTTTTAACAAATAATTGTTTGATATGATTTTTCTAGCACTAATCAAGATATTTATTAAACATATTTGTTGACCCCTTACCTTATTTATGGTAAAATCGAGAGGAATTTAAGGAGGAATATCATGGCGAAAAAAATATCAACCAAAAAACCTTTATCGGGAAATAAACGTTCTCACGCTTTAAATGCAAGTAGAAAAAAACAAACACCAAACTTTCAAACTGTTACAATTAATGGAATTAAAGTTAGAGTAACTGCTAGAGAAGCTAAAGCTTTTAAAAAAATAACTTCTTAAAAGATATTTAAGAGTATAAAAACCACCAATATAAAAATGGTGGTTTTTTTATGATTTAAATGATTATGATGTTGCAAATAATGTTGTGCGCCGCGATTTATCACCACTACTGTTTCCACCATCTGTAAGTAAACTAAACATTCCTGCTTTTACGCCACCTGTATGACTACCTCCTCGAGGAAAAAACGTGGCTGCTCCCCTAGGCATATAAATGTTATCGCTAAACCATGATATAGAATCTTCACCTGTCGCACTTGTTTCATATAAAGCATCTCCATAAATGTTTTTATTAGCTTCGTAGTTGATCATTAGATGGAATTATATTGTTTATATTTATATTCGCTCCACCATTATAAATTATGTTCATTGAACCGCCTGTTACGGCTATAGTAGTTCCTTCTTCTCAACCTTCTATATTTGCTGTAAAATACGCAAAAGAAAGTCCTATTGTTATTGTTATTATTTCTACATTTTTTTCTCAATAAAAAACAAGAAATTCGACATTTCTTGTCAGTTGCTTTTTTATTCGGTATACCAAAGTTCTTTAATATTTACACTTGTGCTTTGAGGCATTGGATTTGGTAATTCTAACTTTGTAAGTAATGGTAGTTTAAATGATACTCCAAACACCATTGCTGTTCCTGGTGTTAAATTTTTTAATTTTTCAACTGTTTCTTCACTTACGTTACTAGATATATTACTAATGATTCTTAAGTCTTCAGGATGAAACATTCTAAATGCTATAAAGTTAGAACATTGTGATAATGCTGTATTTGATAATTCACTTGGTCTTTGAGTTACTAATCCTAATAGTACCCCATATTTTCTTCCCTCTTTAGTAATTCGATCAAATATATTATATCCTAAAATGTCTATATCATTATCGTTTTGAACATATCTATGAGCTTCTTCTAAAATAATATGTATTGGATAACTTGCTCTATGTTCTAATTCTGTAGTAAAGTCAAAAAACATTTTTGTATAAATTTTTGTTAATATTTTAGCAAATCTCTCATCAATATAATTTAAATTCATATTAATTATTTGTTTACTATCTGCTCCTACTCCGAACATTTCTTTAATATATCTTTCTTTGCTTATTCTTTCTTCATCAACTTTGAAGAATTGTTTGGTCGGACTATTTATTATTTGTTGTAATCTTACTTTTAATTGATTTAGTTCATCATATACCTTTTCACTTTTTAATACACCTTCACTAATTAGTGCAAATTCAAAAGCATAATATAAATCATCTAGTGTATACACTAAAGTTTCATCTGTTTTTACCATACTTAAATCTAATTTTTTATATTTTCCTAAGAAATCAACTACAAATTGTACTGAATTCATTTTTCCTTGTTGATCTATATTTAGACATTGTTTTATTGTTCTAGAATATCCTGGTTGAACTATTTGAGTATCTAAATTTAAAGTTGGAGTATTATAATGAGATAATACTGCTACTATTTGATCTCTTATTTGAACAGAAGTTCTTCCAGAAGATAGTATATCTAATAAAGATGAAGCTATAATATCATTTTTATATTCTTGCATTACACTATCTAAACTATTAAAAATATAGACTAATTTAATTGCCTTTTCTATAATAGGTAATTGTGTTGGAGATGTTGCGTTTAATAATAATGCTAAATCATCTACTTCTAAAAAGTAAGCAGGTATATTTAAAACATCACCTTCTGATAAATCTAGTTTAGTTGTATAGTTTTTATAGCCCATATTAGGTATTTTATTTATATCATTTAAAGCAGTGTTGTATTCTCCATAAACATCAAATAAAACTATATGAGCATTTACTGGCATTACAGTATCATTATGATAAAAAATATTTTGAAGTATTCTTGCTACTCCACATGATTTTCCTGAACCAGTATTACCTATTATGGCAAAATGGTTAGCAAAGAAATCATTTAGATCAGCACATACATTAAATCCTTCATAGGTATTAGATTTTCCTATATAAATATTTTCTTTATTTGAAATATCTTGATTTCCTAAAAATAATTCTACTTCACTTTTATATACTATTCTTGGAATGCTTGTAAAATTAGGCTTCTTTAATACTCCAGAATAAAATATATCGTTTTTTACTTCTCCAACTAAAAGAATTGTTATTTCACGCTCTTTTATACTGGTTATTTCTCCAATTATTTTACGATCACCTTCGGTAAAAACAACATGAAAATTAATATAATTTGCTTCTAGTTTAGTAGCAGTGTTTTCTATGATAACAGTATTATCTTCCATACTTAAAATTTTACCAAACATTACAATCACCTTATTCTATCTACATTCTAACATAATGATCCAAATAAAAAAAGAGGACATTCCTCTTTCTTTCTATATACAAGCTGCCCCAAGAATAATTGCTAAGAGAATAAATAAAACTAATATAATAAATGAGTTATTTACTCCACAACGATTCATTCTAGAGCCCTTTTCTTTATCACACATTTTCTTTTACCTCCTTTACTAAATTATAGCTCCTACGATAATCACTAGTAATATAAATAATACAAGAATGAAAGCAGCACCACTAATTCCATTATGTGCATTACAGCAAGTGTTCATATTCTCCCTCCTTTTCATTACTCACTTTATTGTATGGAATTTTTATTAATTGTGTTCTTGTTTTTTAAATAATTTGTTGATATAATACCTATTGTCATGGAGGATAAGATGAAAAAGAAAATTATTATTTCTCTAGTTATTATATTCTTAATAACTGGATGCGGTAAAGTACCACAATTAGCCGATGGAAAGGAAGCAATAGTATCATTTAAAGATTCTAAATTAAATATTAGTGCAGATGATTTATATAATGAATTAAAAGATAAGCACGCTCTTAATATTTTAATTGATATGATTGATAACACTGTTTTATTAGCAGAATATCCAGATGAAGCAGAAAACGCTAAAAAGGATGCTAAAGAACAATTAGATAACATTAAACAATATTATGTTGATGAAAACAATAAATATGATGAAAAAGCTTTAATTGATGCTTTAATTCAATATTATGGAATTAACACTATTGAAGAATTTGAAGAGATGTTAATTTTAAGTTATTATCGTAATAAAGCAATTGAAGACTATGGTAAAGCACAAATAACTGATAAACAAATTGAAAGTTATTATAAAAGTGATATTGTAGGAGATATTTCTGCAAAACATATTCTAATTGCGGTTGATGCTAAAGAAGAGATGTCTGATGATGAAATAAAAAAATTAGAAGATGCTGCTCTTAAAAAAGCAAAAAATATTATTAAAGAATTAGATAAAGGAACTTCTTTTGATGATTTAGCTAAGAAAAATTCTGATGATAAAAGTAATGCATCAGATGGTGGTAATTTAGGTGATTTTAATAAAGGTGATATGGTTGTTGAATTTGAAAATGCAGCTTATGCTTTAAAAGTAAATGAATATACTAAAAAACCAGTTAAAACTAAATTTGGATATCATATTATTTTAAAGACTGGTCAAAAAGATAAACCTGCTTTAAAAGAAGTTAAAGATAATATTGTTGAAACATTATCTACTGAATTATTAACTAGTGATAAAACTTTATCTGTTAATGCTTTAATTGAATTAAGAAAAGCTTATGGATTTAAGATTGAAGATTCAAGTATTAATAAGAAATATTCTACTTATACAAGTAATCAATTAATTTCATTAAGAACAAACAATGAAAAATAAAACTCAATTGAGTTTTATTTTTTTGTCTTTTTATTAGATTTCTTTTTGTTTATTAAGTATTTATTAACCTCTTTTAATTTTATATTACTCATTACGATAACAAAGATTAAACTAAATATTAATAGGAATCCATCCATTAAATAATTTATTAATCCATTTTTATAATATATGTCAAATATAATACTTACAATAGCTATTAATAAACCAAAGATAGATACTAGTAATACTTTATTTGCTTTTGTATATACTAAACTTTCTTCTGTTTTTATAAATTCTTTCTTTAGCTTTGTTTTTTCTTCTTTAGATAAAGTTAGATATTTTAATTTCATAAGTCCTCCTCTATTAAATTATTATAACATAATTCATCATTTCTTAATTGATTAATAGTTTCAATTGAATATCCTTTTTGATACAACTTTTCATTTATAGTCATTTTTAATTTATATGGATCATATTTGTTTTTATATTTATTATACAGTTTAGTGTATTCTTTTTTTATTAAATGAGTATCATCTGCTTGAATGTTATCTAAATAGTCAACAAACATTTCTTTAGAGTATCCTAAATTTGTTAGATAAATTGAAATATTTGTTTTCAATGCTCTAGTACTTAACTTATGATTTATTTTATTTCTTTTGATAATTATATTTTTAATTTTATCAGTAAAATCTTTGTTAATAGTGATATCTTCTTCTGCAATTCCTAATTTTATTAAATTTTGTCTTATTTTATTTGGTCCATTATTAGTTAAATTATATTGATCATTAATATAACTTATCATAAACTTTTTATCATCTAAATATTTTTCATTAATTAATCTAGATATTGTTTGTTCAATATTTGTTTGGTTGAATTTTAATTTTTTTAGATATTTTTCCACTTCTAATATTGAACGCATTTTTCTACTTAAATATTTTAATGATATATAATAAGTTTTTAAATTATCATTGTCAATGATAATTTTATCTAACTCTTCTTTAGTAATTTCTTTTTTTAAAAGTAATTCATGTTTAATAATTATATCATCATATAAGTTTATTTTTAAATCATCAATTATTAGTTGATATTCATTATTTTTTAATTTTTTATATTCATGTATTGTCATATTACCTCAAAAATATTATAACAAAAAGTAATGGTTTATTCATTACTTTTTTTATTTTCTATCTTTTTTTCTATTTTTTTAAGTTTAGATTTGTTTCTTCCTAATAAAATTGTTATTAATAATAATACTAATAAAGAACCACCTAATCCGTATATAATCAGGTTTTTATCATTTAAATTATCTATTAACACTTTATATGAATCTTGATCAAATATTTGTAATGTTTTATTAAGACTATCATAACTATAAAAGTTTGATTTTCCTGTTACTAAATCGGTACCATATATTATATAATATTGGCTTTTACCAGTTACTTTATATGCATTTTTAATTTCAATATTATCTATTTTTAAAGTATGTTTTTTTAATTTTTTTATTGTTTGATTGTCTTCTTCATTTATTCTAATAGAAACAGCTCCACTATTTAATGATATAAACTTGTTTATAACTTGATTATTTTTAAATTCATAGTAATTATATTTATTAGTGCTGTCACTAGCATAAACTAATGTTATATTTAATTTTTCATTATATAAAACAGCTACTTCTTCTTCATTTATTTGAATAGTTTTCTCATTAAAATATAATGGTTTATCTTCAGGGATTTTTCTTGAAATTTTATATTTTCCAACTATCAATGGTTCTTTTTCTGGAACTATTAGTTTTAATGTATAAGTTTTAGTTGCCCCATTTTCAGCAGTTACAACTATTGGTAAAGTATTTTCTCCCTCTTCTACTTCAATATTTCCTATACCGCTTATTCTCGCTTTATTATTAGATGCTTTAGCATTTATTTTTACTGTAGTAGCACCAGGGGCTAATGTAGCAGTATATTCTAAAGTGTTTTTATTAAATATAGGATTTAATTCAACATCTTCAATACCTAATGAAGATAAATTATTATCTGATGAATAAACTATATTTACCGGTTCACTAATATTAACAGTTGTTCCACCAGATGATGTACTCATATATGATACTGTATCATAATCTGCTATTTTAGCGCCGGTTATACTTATAGTAGCAGAACCTAAGCCTACCGCTTTAAATCGATAAGTATAACTTTTACTACTAAATGATCCATCTCCATAGCCTACGACCATAACATCTCCACTTTGTAGGCTTACTTTAGATGAGTCATACTCAACATTAAATTGCCACGAACCAATAGTTGTATCACTACTAACTCTTACTGTTACATTAAATGTATTATTTAAAGTGACTTTAGATGATGAGACACTTGCTCTTACACTTCCTGTTGCCGCATTTACCATAATTGGAAAATTTAAAATAAATAATATAAATAAAAATGTAATTCTTTTTTTCATTATTTCACTTCTTTCTATTGGTATATTTTACCTGTTCCTAAAATATTTTTTTGAATTATTAATAAGTCAATAATATCTATTACGCCATCTTTATTAACATCTGTTGCTTTGTTATAAACATCTTGTAATTTATTAGCGCCTAAAATATGTTTTTGGGTCAATAATAGATCTAAGATATCTATTACACCATCTCCGTTGTTATCACCATAAATTAATACATTATATGTTTTTGAACCATTATTATTTATTGTTAATTTAGTTCCAGTTCCTAATTTGTTATTATTAGAAATTGATACTGAACTACTAGGATATGCCGATTTAATATTGTTAACTAAATCCTTTCCTAAAGTTCCAATGTTAAAACCACTTAGAGTTCCTGAGTTATTATTAATTTTTAAACTAGAAAGAATATCATCTGGTGAGTATTCATTGTTATCTTTTTTAATTATTTTTATAGTATAAGTCTTAGTTTTTCCATTACCGCTAGTAACTATTACTTCTATCGAATTTTCTATATTTGGTAGATTTATAATCCCAGTACCAGATATACCTTGAGCAGAACCTGATGCAGCTGTAGCTGAAACAACTACACTACTTGCATTTTTAGGTACTGTACAACTATAACTAGTTGCACCACTTGTAAAACTTGGCATTAAGTTACATCCGCTAACATTTAAACTAGAAAGGTTTGCATCATCACTTCCACTAGCGCCTAATGTTGTATAAGCAGGCATATTATTATATATTGGAATTCTAAAGGTAAATGGTAGATTCATTTCACCTTTCATATATGCTCTATATGTTTGATTTGCTTCTGAATATGGTGCAGTTATATTTTGCATATATTGATGTAAAAAACTTGCAGGATCTACAACATCAAATTTTTGAAAATAAACTGTATCTTGACCAACATCATAACCAGATTTTGGTGTGATATACCAATTTCTAATAGCCTTAGTTCCGCCAACAATAGCAGCATAAGGACTATTCCACTTTTGACTTTCAGCCCATTCTAATGCCTTTTCAACTATTTCACCAGCTTTATTTCCAGAAGCGGCTATATTAAAATGATTATAATATCCAATATACTTACCATCATAACCATTTCCGCTAATAATTGCTGATTTTCCGTTTAATCCTTGCTCTTGATAAACTCTTGTAATTAAGTGAACAGGATTTACATCATGTTTCATACCTGCTTCTATAAAGATTTCAGCATATTTCTTAGGTTCTCTTTGATCTGAATTTGGACATATATCTAAGCCTTCTTTACAAGCAAAAGTTTCATGTTCCATAAATGTAGCTCTAGCTACCTCATTAATTGCCGGTGTAGTTAAATGATGGGCGTCTTTATTATATTGTAAAGTTTCAAACATAAACATATGATCTTCATTAAAAAAGTTTCTCGGATCTAAATAGTATCCAATGGTTTGTCTTGATGCTGCATACCAGTTTCCATTATCAAATTTTTGAAAAGTTCCATCAGGTAACAAAGATCCATCTTCTGTACTATATAAAGCAGAATTAGAAGAATTAATTAAACTTCTGGAAACAGGAGTTGCTTGTTTAGCAATTACATGATTAAAATCTAACCCTGTATTATATGGTATAAAACTCCATTTAGGATTTATTGTTTTTAGTATTGCTAATTTAGTAGCGTATGATTCTGGAAAGCCTTGATTACGTAGTTGATTAACAGTTTCATCTTTAACTGTATAAGTTCCTACTTTTTTAGAGTAAATTTTTGGAACATAACCTGTATAATAATATCCATTATTCTGAACATATACTTTAAAATAATTAATAGTTTCATCTAAAATTTCAAAACCTTCGACGTTTGATAAAAGTACATTATTATTAATGTCATTTTTAACTCTAGAAGCATCGTTATTAGGATCACTTCTTAATGCAACATTCGACTCAGTCGTAATTCCTTTTATAAAAGTAGTATCTGCACTAACATTAGTCATGATAAAAAATGATAATATTATAATTATTACAAATATTGTTTTTCTCATTTTTACCACCTACTATCATAGACATTATAGCAAAAATAAGGTATATCTTCATTAGCCTAATGTAAACTTGTCGATTTCTTTACGAAATAAAAAGAGGCATTTACACGTCTCTTATAATTCTTCTATTACTGCGGCATTTTTTTCTAAACATCTAATTAAGTCCGCTTGATCATATTTAGCAAATATTGCTTTGAATCTATCTGGATCCATCACAAACATCTGCGGATGGCCATTAAATATTTCTTTTACATTTCCAACACCAATGTCTTTTAATAATTGATAATTTACTAAAATCAATTCTGGGAAGTTGATTATCTTTTCCCATATATCTCTATTTATTGTTGATTCTAAAATAGTTATTTCATCTTCCGTAAAATCTATCGATGTCAAGTATGTTGGTTTTTTTGTAAAATCAATGTCTCCTGATAGTTTCTTTGTTTTAATAATAATATCTGTTATATCAGCATCTTTTATATTTTGCCCATAACTATTAATTACTTCTGTTAAATGATTACTAGTAACGTTTTCTAAACTATTTAGCACTAACTCAATATTATATTTTGTTTGATCTGCTAATAATAATTTAGTTATTATTTGGTCTAATTCTTCTGGTGAAATCTTTTCTAAAATATTAACAGAGTTATATACTTTATTTAAATCAAGTTGATTATTTCTTAATATTCCAAGTACTTTTTGAAAATGATCTTTAGAAAATATATTTTTTATTAATTCTTGATCTTTAATATTAAATTTATTAAAATCTAAATCAAATTCTTTAAAAGTTTCTATTATTTCAACAGATGGTTTTTCTTGTACTTCTTCTTCTATTAAATTATTTCCAAAAATATCTGGTATTTCTAAATCCTCAGAAGTTTCCTCAACTAAAGTTGGTTCTTCAACTTGAAAGATATTTTTATTAAATTCAAGTTCAGTATCCTCTATATCAAAAACATTATCGCTTATTTCTAGTTTTGAATCATCAATATTTTTTAATTCTTCTTCAAGAGTTTCTTCAACATCAAAGATATTAGTACTCTCTTCTGTATTAATTATAAAATCTTCTTCAGAAAATTCAAAATTATTATCTTCAACCTTAATCTCATTTGAATTACCGAAAATATTCTCATATTCTTGATCGATAGATTTATTTATTTCATCAAAGTTCACATTTTTATTTATTTTTTCAAATATATTATTTAAACTTTCTTCTTCATATTCTGATAAAGTATCATCTATTTTATTAATTGGTTCGCTTACAACTTCAGTAGTTTCTGTATCTATATCCATAGATTCTATTTCTTCAAATACTTTTGATAATGGTTCATCTGAGTAATCATAGTTTAAATTATTATAACTAACATCATAGGTATTTAAAGATTTAGGATTATTTTTAGCAAAATCAATAATCTTTGTTAATGATTCATTATAATAATCATATGCTTTTGTAGTAATTTCCAATTTTTCTTCTTTAGTCACTTTGTCTTTTTTCAAATTGACTAATAAATCTTTTATACTTCTAGCACGATCAGTTAATTCACCTATTTTTTGACGATGTCTAGTAATTTGATTTTGTTTTTCCATGATTTTAGAATTTATCTCACGATTACCTGCCTCTAAAACTGCAGTTAAATCTTTTTTTCCAAAACGTTCATTTAAATCACTTAAATCAAGTTCAAAACCTTCTATTTCATTCTCTAAAGTTTTTATTTTGCTTTTAGCGTCATCTACTTCATTTTTATAATCTTTCGCTTCATCAACTTTTTCATTTATTTTAACGTTTACAGTGTCCAAGTCATTTTGGTTGGCTAATTGACGCTTCTCCAAATCATTTATTATATTCAATAGACTATCGTTAATTTCTCTGATAACAGTATCCATAACTAGCCCTCCTTATTCTATATAGAATTATAACAAAATTCAATACTATTGTAAACCCATTCTCATGATTAAAATGTTAGATTTTTATATTAAAACTAGTTATACAATTCACGCTTGATATTGATATACATATAATAAAAATGAATTAAGGAGGAAAAATAATGAAAAAATTATGGTTGTATATTTTATTAGGAGTCTTGATTATTACAGCAAGTATTTTCACTATTAAGTATTTTACTAACAAGGAGGATGACAATATAAGAACTATTAAAGTTGCAGAAGTTACCCATAGTCCATTTTATGCACCATTTTATGTAGCAATTGAGAAAGGATACTTTGAAGATAATGGTTTAAATATTGATTTAATCTTAACAAGCGGCGCGAATAATGTTGTAGCAGCTGTTTTATCTGGAGATGTTGAAATAGGTTTTAGTGGACCTGAAGCAACGATATATGTCTATAATGAAAATGTTAAAGATTATGTTCAAACATTTGCTGGATTAACTAAAAGAGATGGTCAATTTATAGTATCTAGAAAAAAAATAGATGACTTCAAAATGAGTGATTTAAGTAATAAAGAAGTATTAGCTGGTCGTGTAGGTGGTATGCCTATTTTAAACTTTACTAATGCTTTAAAAAAGACAAAAACTACTAATGTTAAGATTAATGATTCTATTGATTTTGCAAACTTAACAAGTGCATTTTTGTCTGGTCAGGGAGACTTTGTTAACTTATTTGAACCTAATGCTCTAAAGTTAGAAAAAGAAGGTTTTGGATATGTAGTAGCAAGCATAGGAATTTACTCTGGTGAAGTTCCATACACAGCGTTCAATGCTAAAAAAAGTTTTATTGAAAACAATAAAGAAGTTATCAATAGTTTTAAAGAAGCATTAGATAAAGCTTTATTATATGTTAAAGACAACTCAAGTGAAAATATCGCTAAAGCGATAATTAAACAATTCCCAGACACATCACTAAATGATTTAATTAAAATAGTTAATAGATATAAAGAAGCAGATTCATGGCTTGATAATACTTTCATTACTGAAAAAATGTTTGAAAACTTAGAAGATATTATGATTGATGGTGGTTTTATTTCTAAATATGTACCCTATCAAGATTTAATAATTAATGAATGAAATTCTAACAATTAAAAATTTAGCGAAAAAGTTTCATACTCCAGAAGCAGAAGTTCATGCAATTGAAGATATTTCGCTAAAGATATATGAGAACGAAATAGTTGGTATTGTAGGATCATCAGGTTGTGGAAAAAGTACTCTATTAAATATTTTAGCCGAATTAGAAAAAAAGACTAATGGCAAGATTGAAAAAAAAGGTCATACATTTAGTTATATGTTACAAAATGATGCGTTACTTCCATGGCTTAATGTCTTAGATAATGCATGTTTAGGATTAGATTTGAAAAATATAAAAACACCAGAAAATATAGAATATGTCAAAAACTTATTAATAAGTTTTGGTTTAGAAACATTTTTAGAAGCATATCCAAATAATTTATCTGGTGGTATGAGACAAAGAGTTGCATTAGTCAGGACTCTAGCTACAAAGCCAGATATAATCTATCTAGATGAGCCTTTATCAGCTCTAGATTATGTTACTAGGTTAACTATAGCAGACGATATATATAAATTACTTAGAAGCACTAATGTAACTACTGTTTTAATTTCTCATGACATTGCAGAATGCGTATCAATGTGTGATAGAGTAATAATTTTATCTAAAAGACCTGCTAAAATAAAAAAAGAAATAAAAATTGAACTTAAAGAACAAAGACTACCTTCAGAAAATAGAAAAGATAGTTTATTTAATTATTATTATGATTTAGTTTGGAGTGATTTAGATAAAAACATCATCTGAACAAATTAAATATTTAAAAAAAATTAAAAAAAATAAAATATTTATTTTAGTAACCCAAATATTTATTACTTGTCAATTTTTATTGACCTGGGAATTATTAAGTAAATATGGCATAATAAATTCTTTTATCTTTTCTAGTCCCTCTAAAATTATCAAGTGTCTATATGATTTACATATTAATAATAATTTATGGATTCATATTTGGGTTACTTTAAAAGAAATTTTTATTTCATTTACATTAGGAACATTAATTGGTTTCAGTATAGCAATAATGTTTTATATATTCCCCACTTTGAAAAAGATCTTCGATCCTTTCCTAACATTAATAAATAGTTTACCTAAAGTATCATTAGGTCCATTATTGATTATATGGTTAGGCGCTAATACTAAATCAATTATTGTTATGAGTTTATTAATTAATACGATTGTAACATTAATTTCTATTTATAATGGACTCATCAATACTGATCCTTACAAAATAAAGTTATTTCGTTCTTTTAAAGCAACCAACTATCAAATATTAACTAAGTTAGTTTTACCACACAATAAAGAGAATATTATATCAAGTCTTAAATTAAATATATCTATGAGTTTAATTGGTGTAATCATGGGAGAATTTCTAGTTAGTAAAGCTGGTATAGGATATTTAATTCTTTATGGAACTCAAGTATTTAATTTAACTTTAGTTATGACTGGAATAGTATTAATAATGATTATATCATTTATTATTTATCAAGCTATAACTTTACTAGAAAGAAAAAGCAATGTAACATAATTACATCGCTTTTTTTATTTTTTACAATTTCGGTTTTACTTAATTACTTCTTTTCGAAATTAACCGTGTAATATGTCTTTGGTCCATTTAGATGCTTAATTATTTTTTCATCTTTAACGAGTTTTGTAATAATTCTTTCAATAGTAGTTATACTAACATCTGGTGCTTCTTCGGAAATAGACTTTTTGGTAAGTTTTCCTAATTTTGATAAAATTATATTAGTGACTCTATCAGTTTTAGTTATTTTTGTTTCACCTATATCGCCGATTCTTGTTTCAAGTTCACGATATGCCTTTATTATTATTCCTAAAAAATATTTAATAAAAGGTGTATAATCATTTTTGTTCTCATGCCATCCTGTATCAGATAGTCTTAAAGATTCATAATAACTCTCTTTTGTTTTTTCAATTAGTCTTTCAATACTTATATATTTCCCAACATGATAACCATTTTTATATAAAAGAAGTAAAGATAGTAATCTAGATATTCTACCATTTCCATCATTAAAGGGATGAATGCATAAAAAATCCACAATAAAAATCGGAATTAGTAATAGAATTAAATTATTATTTTCTTTTATATAATCATTATATTCTTCACAAATTCTCCTTACATAATCTTCTGTTTCAAAAGGTGCAACTGGTGTAAAAAGTATTTTAGAATTTCCACTTGAGTCTGTTTCAGCAATATAATTTTGGGAATTTTTATATTTTCCACCATATGATAAATTACTATATGATAATAACTCCTTATGAAGTTGCAATATATAGTTTGAACTAATATTAATAGACTTATAACTTGAATGGATTATTTTTAAAACTTCTTTATATCCAGTTATTTCTTGTTCGCTTCTGTTCTTAGGTTTAGCATTATCTATTACTAATTCTCTTAATCTTTCATTAGTAGTAAAAATACCTTCAATTTTATTAGACGATTCGATACTTTGAATTTTAGCGGCTTCTATTAAAGTATCTAAAACATCTTTTTTAATATCTAAATAAACTTCTTCTTTACCTTTAAATTCAGAAATTACATTTAACATAGCAACAATTTCTGCATTTAGAAATTTACTATCTATATCTTTATAATTTATTTTTTTCATATATGCATCATTCCTTTTTTTATCTGCATCAAGTATATCACTTTATGATGCAGATGACAATTGTTTTGATGCAGATGTTCATATATCTATTGTCGGTGTAATCATGGGAGAATTTCTAGTTAGTAAAGCTGGTATAGGATATTTAATTCTTTATGGAACTCAAGTATTTAATTTAACTTTAGTTATGACTGGAATAGTATTAATAATGATTATATCATTTATTATTTATCAAGCTATAACCTTAATAGAACAAAAGTATAATTAAAAAGGTGAATAATAGTCACCCTTTTTTTATATGATATAAAACATTATTATTTTATGCTGAATTGTCGAGAATAAAAGCGAATTAGTTAATAAACTTAATATATCTTTTCAAATATTCTCTAACTCCTTGATCACAAACATATAAATAAGTCCCTAACATACCACGAGTACACATTGTTGCATAAATGTTTAATATATACTGTAAAAGTTCATCATCTGTAGCAGTTTTTTTTCCATTGTTATCATAATAGTTTGATTTATCTATATAAAACTTTTCTTTTTTAAGATCGTATTTTAATTCATTTCCTATAATAAGACCAGTATAGTTTAAATCGAACCCCTGAGTTGTATGAATACTACCAATTTCATTAACTGAATTACTTGAATTAATCCAATCTCTTGATGTAGTATTCCAAATATATTTGTGACCATGAATTGTAATATCAAATAAATTCTCATTTTCTTTTGGTTTTTTATTTTTTGTTTTCCAAGGCCAAGCATATCCTGCTACATTTCTAGACAATCCATATTCTAAATCTTTGTTTTTTATATCATCAGTCATACTTTTCACATCATGAAATAATTTGAAATCATATTTATTAAAAGTTTGTTTTTTTACAGGTGGAGTATCACTAAAAATATCATAAATATATTTAATGTATTCATTTCCACCTAAATTACATCTATGTTGTGTGGTTAATCCATACGTATGAACATTAAATTTTAATGGTAATTGCTCAAAATCTGATGCTCTTACATCTGTTGGCCTTATACTTTGTTTTTCATCATAAAACATAATCTGATATTTACTTTTTTTAAGTATCCAATCCAATTCGGTTCCAAATTTATCTAAATCTAATTTTTTATTATTAATATCAAAACTATGATAATTAGCTAAGTTTGTTCTTCTTCTAAGCCTATGTGCTTCATCAACTATTAATATATCATAAACTTCATTAGATTTCGCAACATCATTTGGGCTTAAAACCATATTTGCTTTTAAGCCTTTTATTTCTCTAAAACATTTACGGAGACTAGACCTTAAGTTGTCCATAGGAATAACAAGGCCGATTTTTAAGTTTTTTCTCTCAGATTGAATCTTAGCAACATCATAAATAAGTTCCTCAAGTTCTTCAGTTTCAAATAGTGCTTTATCATTTATAGCAGTTGCAAGTAGTTTCATTATGTAAATCCCTAGTATTGTTTTGCCAGTACCTGCTCCACCATCTACTAGGTACAATGATTCTTTATCATTTTTTATATCTTTAGCTAATCTATTTAATATGTCATTTACTATTAAATACTGCTCCACTGATAAGGATTTATAAGGTGAATATTTAAATAAATCTGAGTTTCTAATTGCTCTTAAATCTTTTTTTACTATTCCTTTGCTTTTTAGTGCATCCCATATATTCAAAAAAGTGTTTTCATACATTTCTTTTTGGTAATAATTATGATCTTGTATACCACTATTAGCATTTTGTAATTTAAAATGATTATCTGCTGCCATATGCTTAATCAAGAAAGATTCTAAATCAAGTATTGTTGATTTGTTAAACTTTTCGTTAGTTATTACATGAATTTCATTTAAGTTTTGACGAACTTCATTTGCTAAATGTTGGTTTGCTCTTATTGAAAGATTTATTGTTTCTCCTACATAAGCTTCATTTTTGTTATTTATTATATACACTACTGGCCAAGTCAATCCATACTCCATGGTTTTTATACATTCCAAAGTGTTTTTATCAAATTTAAAAGTCTTTATCTCTACCATTTAATCCTCAAACTTATTATATTTAGTACTTACACCTTTAGCTTTTTCAACTGGATATTTCAATTCATTTTTATTTAATTTTCTCAAAATTATTTCTTCAATATCTAATCCTAATTTAGCCGACAAAAGAATACAGTAATTTAATATATCAGCAAGTTCATCAGAAACTTCATCTAAATCATATTTACTATTCCATTGGAAACATTCTAATAATTCTCCTGATTCAATCGAAATAGATTTCGCTAAATTTTCTGGTGAATGAAATTGATCCCAATCTCTTGCTTCGTTAAATAATATTATTTTTTCTTTAACATGATTCATAGCAAATTACCTCCAATAACTTGAACTTTCATTAATGATATTGTATCAGATAGTGATTTTTATGTCTAGATTTTAATATTTAAACATATTTTAATTTTAAAAAATTCACTTTATAACTTAAAAACACACCTATTAATATTATTATTATTGATACATTCTATTCGTTCAGTTATTCTTTTTATATATTGTTACTTATAACTTTATTGAACATTACATGGAAAAGCAGGCATATTATCAATATAATAAATAATATTTACCACGCTATTTTTCTACAGATGTTCATTCAATTAACTATTTCTAATAGTTTTTCACTTACAAAATTTCTCTATTTTATCAATGTTTTTATTCCATAAATATATCTTTTATCATTGGGAGTTCAAAAAGTTTGCTTCGAGCATTTACTTCTTCGAAAAATTTATATATAGTTGTGCAACTTTCACAGTTACAATAACTTTCCTTTAATTCAATAAATTCAGTATGAATTCTTTTTGCGTTACGTATAGCAGACTTTAAAGAGCCATGATCAATTATATCTGATATACAAGTAGAATCACTTTTTAAATATTTAAAGTTTGTTCCAGTCTTACTTAACATAGCTTTTTCTATTCTCTTTTTATAATCTTTTCGGTCAATTTTACCGTCACATAAATTAAAATGCAATAAAAACCAGAGTTCAAATGCTTGATTAGACCACAGTGGAATATAACCATTCGCATTACATAAAGATATTGCTTCATTAAAATCCGTGTCTTTAAAACTATCTTTATCAAATACTACAAATACTTTTCCAAAAAGAATTGAATTTTCTCGAGAACAAATGTCATAACTTTCTTGAATTCTTTCTGTTAATTTAACCAAAGATTTTGTATTATAACCAGTACCTTTTATTTTACATTTAATTTTGTACTCATCAGAAAAAACAGAATTTATTTTTTCCAATATTCTTTCAAAATATAATACTTCTGTTTGTTCTCCTTCACATATAATTAGCCAATTATTTGGTTTTTGATTAATTGTTTCAGTTTCTCTTCTTTTTCTTGCTACTCTTTTTTTATTAAATAAATCATCTTTACTCATAGTTCACCTACTAAACAAAAGGAATAGATCCGAAACTTCCTGAGAAATAATTTCCTTCATAATCATTATCAATTCTAACTTTTTTATAATCAGATAATGATGTAAGTGTAGATTTACCAGTTTTATTATCTTTTTCAACAAAAATAATCTGATCACGTCTTGTAAATTTACTAGTCATTAAAAATGTATTATGAGATGTAAATACTAATTGAGCATTATTTTTGTTGGTTTCTTTATTAGTAAACATATCTACGATCTTTTTTAACAATAGAGCGTGAAGTTGAATATCTAATTCATCTATGAATAATAATCCACCTTCATTTAAAGTTGTTAAAATAATCGGTAATAATGTTATTGATTTTTTTGTACCATCAGACTCACCTAATAATGGTAAGGAAATTAATTCTTTATTATTATCAATGTTTAAATGTTTGCCAAAAGCTTCATAAAACTTGTTTTGATTTGCATCTTCTTTTTCAATAATCTCTAATTCTTTTAAGCAAGGATCTATTTCATTTAAAAGTTTATTAAACTCATTGTGTAATTCTTTATTTTCGTATAAATTTTTTAATGAATACTGTTTATAATAACCATTACTAGATTCATTAATATAATCCGTTTTTAAGAACCAATAATAAATGTCGCCAAAAATATTCAAACTTTTTCTTCCTAAAAAACTTAACATTAATGATTTTGAATTTATTAATGTTGTAAACTTTGAGTTTTCATCATATTTTTTTGCAAATAAAACTTCATTCTTCTCTCTTTCAAAAATCATTTTTTCAGAGGCTCTGGTACCTTTTCTAAATGGTTTTTCATATAACCACTCTTCTAAAATTTCAGTTTTTGTTGCGATAAATCCATATCTGTACTCAATATCATTTAATGCAATAAAGACTTCAAACTCACTAGGCTTAGTTTTTAATTCTTCACTAAATAAAAATGGAACTACATTAATTGGTTCATTAACATCTGTATCATATGACCTGACAAGTGTTGCAACCATTCTAAAAAACGCATCAATAACTGTACTTTTTCCTGAAGCGTTAGCACCATAAATAATTGCATATGGTAAAAGTTTGTTTCCATTCACTTCTATTAGATTGTTGTTGTGGTTTTGTTCAGAAGTAGCGGTCAAATCTAATGTTGCTTTTTCATAAAAACTTTTATGATTTTTAAAATTAAATTGGATTAACATAATCCTTCCCTCACTTTTCATATTTATTCTAACACCTTTCTAATGGATTGTAAACAATTTCAAGAGAGTTATCCTCTTAATTGTGTTCTTAATGCTAGTTTATGTTGAATTTAATTTAATATTCCTCTTTTTTTAATAAAATTCAAACACTTTATTTTAATAAAAAAAACATCAATAAGTTCTCATATTGATGTTTTTATCTTTTCAAAATTATCATTAAAATATTCTTCATTATATCTCACTAGATTATTATCTGGTTTTATCTCTTTACATAATTTATGATACTTAATTGCTTCTTCTCTATTTCCTATTCTATCATAACTTACACATAAATTAATATAGGGAATAAAATAATCATAGTCTGATTCATGAAAACTTAAATTGTCTGTTATTTTTAAACTTAATGCTAGTTCATACCAATAGATTGCTTTTATATATTCTTTTTGATTTAAAAAGTAATTTCCAATTAAGGAACAAGTTTTTTTTCTCGGGATATCATAATTAAATGTTTTAAATAAACATTCTAGTGATTCTTCTTCATTATTTAAAGATGCATAGCAATATGACAATAAATAACAAGTATTAATATTATCTTCTATCCAACCTTTTTTTGTATTTAAAAATTCTTCTAATTTATTTATTGCTAAATCGAATTCAGAATGATCATATAGTTCTCTACCATAATAATATAAATTCCTAGGAGTGAATTTTTCTTTATTTAATTCCTTTTCTTTATATATATTTAAGTTTCTAGTACTTATTTCATTTGTTGTTTTATCATGTGTAATAGCAATATCTTCTTTATGGATATTACCTGATAGTTCTATATACTCATGTACTCTATCGTTCCATTTATAGTTCCTTTCTCTTTTTAATAATCTTTCTCTATAATAAGAAAATGTAGGATTACCTACTTGATCAAATGCTATATTATATTTCATCATTATAATGTCATAGTCTTTATTCATGTTCTTTTTTAATTTTTTAAGTTTTTGATAGTCTTCTTCTTTAAGAATATCATCAGCATCTAACCACATGATATAATCTTTTGTTGCTAGAGAAAAAGCATGGTTTCTAGCCGCACTAAAGTCATTTATCCATATGAAATCATAAATATTTTCAGTATATTTTTCAATTATGTTTTTAGTATTATCTGTTGAACCAGTGTCAACTATTATTATTTCATCAAATAAATCTTTTATAGAGTTTAAACATTTCTCTATATTTTTTTCTTCGTTTTTAACTATCATACATAGTGACCATGTAATCATTATTTATCACCTTCTATTTTAAAATATGCTGGTTTAAATTTATTGATTAATCTATTTATAATTAAGTTGAGACTATCCCACACTTTACCAATCTTTTTTTTATATAATTAAGACTAATTTTTATTAATATATGATATAATTTTATATGAGGTATTTTATGAAAAAGCAGAAGTTTTTTTTATCTTTTGGGATAATTTTATATTTAGAATTAATTTATCATTTATTTACATTTAATTCTCTTAAGATTAAAGAATTGATATATATAACTATTTTCACATTATTTATAAGTGTTTTTATTGATATTTTAACCAGTATATTTAAACATAAATTCAATAGATTTTTTTTTATCGGGACTATTATTTTTATTAGTACAGTTTTTATAGCACAGTTTGTAAATTATTTGTTTTATGGAAATATTATATCTATTTATTCTCTATTTAATGGAGGTCAAGTTTTTGAATTTTTCGGACAAATCTTTTCGGTTATTATAAATAATATTATTCCAATTACTTTAATGATTGTACCTAGTGTATTAATAATTATATTTAGAAAAAGAATATTAGTTGTAGATACTGATTATAAATTAATATCTAAGAAAACTTTCTTTATGGTTCTTTTTTATCTTATTAGTGTTTTTTCTTTGTTTTTATCTAGTGATAATATCTATTCAGTTAAAAATATTTATTTTAATAAACATGTTCCGAATCAAACAGCTAAGTCTTTAGGTCTTATGACAACTATGCGTTTAGATTTATTTAGAATATTATCTAATTTTGAAGAAAGCGTTACTGTAACAGGATCACCTACTGAAGAGTTAGATGATGTTATAGAATATAATATACTTGATATAGATTTTGATTCTTTAATTGAAAATCAAACTAATAGTACGATTAATAATATTCATAATTATATAGCATCTATCTCACCTACTAATAAAAATGAATATACTGGTATTTTTGCTGATAAGAATTTGATATTTATTACCGCTGAGGCATTTAGCCCGATAGCAGTCCATCCAGAAATTACTCCTACTCTATATAAATTGGTTAATACTGGTTTTAAGTTTAATAACTTTTATAGTCCAGTGTATTATGTAAGTACTAGTGATGGTGAGTATGTTAACTTAACTAGTTTACTTCCAAAAGAAAGTGTTTGGAGTATGTCTAGATCAAGTAAAAATTATTTACCATATGCATACGGTAATGTTTTCTCAAATTTAGGTTATAGTACTAATGCGTATCATAATGGTTTTTATAAGTATTATGATAGACATAGATCACACCCTAATATGGGGTATGATAACTTTATGGGTTGCGGAAATGGATTACAAAAATTAATGAATTGTAAACCATGGCCACAAAGTGATTTAGAAATGATTGATGCTACTTTTGATTTATATAGTGATAATGAACGATTTATGACTTACTACATGAGTATCAGCGGACATTTAGAATATAACTTTGGTGGTAACAATATGGCTTACCGTAATAAAGATTTAGTAAATGATTTACCATACAGTAATGCGATTAAAGCTTATATTGCGTCTCAAGTAGAATTAGATAAAGCTTTAGAATCTCTAATTAATAAATTAGAAGAAAAAGGTATTTTGGATGAAACAGTTATAGTATTAAGTACTGATCACTATCCATATGGATTAAAAACATCTGAAATGAAAGAAGTAATGGACATTGAAGATGATAAAATAGATTCACATAAAAATCATTTAATTATTTGGAATAAACAAATAGATAAACCTATAGAAGTAAATAACTATTCTAGTAGTTTAGATATTTTACCAACTATTTTAAATATGTTTGGCATTACTTATGATTCTAGATTACTAATGGGAACAGATATATTTTCAGATAATGAAAAAGTAGTTATTTTTAATGATCGTAGTTGGATAACTGAATACGGAAAATATAACGCTACTAAAGATTCTTTTATACCTTTTAAAGAATCTATTCCAGAAAATTATATAGAAACAATTAACAATGTTGTTTATAATAAATATGTTATTTCTAAAAATATATTAGAAACTGATTATTATAAATATGTGTTAGGAGATTAAAATGAATATAAAAGAGATTATGTTAAAAAGAGAATCTTTATATAGTGAGTTTGCTACTCTAGATAAAGAGTCAATTAGATTAGATAAATTTGAATCAGATATAAGACCTAATTTTTTTAGAGATATTGATAGAATAATTCATTCAGATTCTTATACAAGATACATGGACAAAACACAAGTCTTTTCTCAAAATGAAAATGATAATATTTCTAAGAGAATGGTTCATGTTCAACTGGTTAGTAAAATAGCAAGAACAATTGGTAGAGCTCTATCATTGAATGAAGATTTAATAGAAGCAATAGCACTCGGTCATGATTTAGGCCATATTCCTTTTGGTCATGTTGGTGAAACTTTTTTAAATAAGTTAAGTATTGAAAATAACGAAGGTTATTTTATGCATAATGTTCAAAGTGTAAGAACTTTAATGGTATTAGAAAATAAAAATATTAGTATTCAAGTATTAGATGGTATATTAGCACACAATGGTGAAATCACTATGAAAGAATATTATCCTATGAAAAAAAATCTAGAAGAGTTTCTAGATGATTATAATAGATGTTACAAAGATATAGACCATGCTTCAAAGATAGTTCCAATGACTCTAGAGGGTTGTGTTGTAAGAATTAGTGATGTAATAGCATATCTAGGTAGAGACATTGAGGACGCTGTTAAATTAGGTGTTTTTGATACTAAAGACTTACCTACAGAGATCACACAAATAATTGGTAACTCTAACTCAAAAATAGTAAATAATATTATACTTGATATTATTGAAAATAGTATTAATAAAAATTATATTAAATTAAGTGAAAAAATGTTTAAAGCCATTGAGCAATTAAAAGCATTTAATTATAAAAATATTTATCACAAAGCAAATAGTAAAGATGATTTAGAACGTTATGAAAATATGTTTAAAATTGTATTTAATAATAATTTACATATTTTAAATAATGATTTAAATGATTATAATATTTTTAAAGTCTTTTTAAATCAAAGAAGCAATAACTATATAGATAACAATTCTAATGCTAGGAAAGTAATTGATTATATTTCTGGTATGACAGATGACTTCTTTATTTCTGAATATGAGACACTAAAAAACATCGAATTTTAATTCGATGTTTTATTTTGCTTCTTCTAACGCTCTTGTTTCTCTAATAACTGTAATCTTAATTGTTCCAGGATATTGCATATCTGCTTCTATCTTTTCTTTCATGTCACGAGCAATTTTGAATGCTGTTAAATCGTCTATTTCTTCTGGTTTAACAATTACTCTTACTTCTCTACCAGCTTGCATTGCATAAGTTTTTTCAACTCCATCAAAACTGTTTCCTAGATTTTCAAGTTCTTCTAAACGTTTGATATAATTTTCCATTGTGTCATTACGAGCACCAGGTCTAGCTGCAGATAGAGTATCTGCAATACTTACTAATACTGAAATAATGCTTGTTGCTTCAACATCACCGTGATGTGATTCAATAGCGTTTTGAATTATTTCATGTTCATTATATTTTTTAGCTATTGCTAAGCCTATTTCAACATGGCTACCTTCTATTTCATTATCAATTGCTTTACCTATGTCATGTAACAAACCTGCTCTTTTTGCTAGGGTAATGTTTTCTCCTAATTCTCCAGCCATTATTCCAGCAAGATGTGCTAGTTCTTTAGAATGACTTAACGCATTTTGCCCATAACTAGAACGGAAATGTAATTTACCTATTAAATGAACTAATTCTGGATCTACTTTTGATAACCCAAGTTCATAAATAACTTCATTACCTATTTCTGTAACTCTAGCGTTCATATCTTTACATACTTTGTCATAAATTTCTTCAATTCTTGTTGGATGTATTCTTCCATCTTTAATTAAAGTTTCAATGGTTAATTTTGCAATTTCCCTTCTAAAAGGATCAAAAGATGAAATAACAATCGCTTCTGGTGTATCATCAATTATTAAGTCTACTCCAGTTACTGCTTCAATAGTTCGAATATTTCTTCCTTCTCTACCTATTAAGCGACCTTTCATTTCATCATTAGGTAAATCAATAGTACTAACTGTTTGAATTGTAGTAACATCGTTAGCGTATCTTTCCATTGAGTTTACTAATAAATTTTTTGCTTTTTTATCTACTTCTAATTTTGCTTCTGCTTCTTGCTCTTTTATATAAGAGGCAATTTCTGAAGCCATTGTGTTTTCTACTCTTTCCATGATTAAATCATGAGCTTTTTCTCTTGAAAATCCAGATATTGTTTCTAATTTTTCCATTTCTTCTCTTAAAAGTTCATCCATTTTTAATTCTTTTTCTTGTAATTGTTTTTGCAGGACATTTAAATTGTTTTCTTTTTGTACTAAAAGATTATCACGATTTTGTAATAGTTCTTCTCTTTTATCGAGAGACTTTTCTCTTTGTGATATTCTTTCTTCGCTATTTAAAATTTCTGATTTTTTTTCTTTAATTTCCTTATCAGTTTCTTGTTTTAATTTAAATGATTCTTCTTTTAATTCAATAACACTATCTCTTCTGTGTTTGTCTGCTTCTTTTTTAGCGTCATTTATTATTTTTTCTGCTTTTTTTCCTGCGCCGGCACCAGTCATTATAATAATTGAATAGATAGCGCCTCCGCCTAATATTAATCCAATAAAAAGAGTTAAAATGGAAGCCGTATTAAATACCATAATATTTTCCCTCCATTTTGTAGATTATTTACCTACATATCTATTATAAAATTTATTAGTGAAATATGCAAGGAAATGTTTTTTCCAAAAAAAAAGCAAATTATTTACTTTCTTCTATTTTTGCTTTATTATGTGTGTCTTTTATTTTCTTTTCTAATTCATCGGCAATTTTTGGATTATCTTTTAAATATTGTTTAACATTCTCTCTACCTTGCCCAATTTTTTCACCTTTATAACTATACCAAGCTCCTGCTTTGTCAATTATGTTCATTGATGATGCGATATCAACAATTTCACCGGTTTTACTAATACCTTCACCATATATAATATCAACTGTTGCAATTTTAAATGGTGGAGCAACTTTATTTTTAACAACTTTAATATTAGTTTTATTACCATTTATATTATCTCCAACTTTAATTTGTTCACCACGGCGAATATCTAATCTTATTGATGAATAAAACTTTAA
>CAYYOP010000004.1:0-5513 GCA_964473435.1 uncultured Muribaculaceae bacterium
AGTTAGTTAAAGTTCCACCTAACCATCTTTCAACTACATAATGTGATTCACTACGTTCTGCTTCTTCTTTAGATGCTTCTTGTGCTTGTTTTTTAGTTCCAACAAATAAGAAAGATCCTCCGTTATCCGCAATTTTTTTAATTTCTTCGTATGCAGTTTCAATGCATGCTACAGTTTTTTCTAGATCGATAATATAAATATCATCTCTAGCAGTAAAGATATACTCCTTCATCTTTGGATTCCATCTTTTTGTTTGATGTCCGAAATGAACACCTGCTTCTAATAAATAATTCATAGAAACAACAGCCATAAAAACACTCTCCTTCGTTTTTCATCCATTTACGTCTTCTTAAATTAGTTCAACCACATGGCCACTAGAACTAACTAATCAGTAAATGTGTGTATTTGGTTTAAAAACCATTAATATTGTAGCAAATTTTTACTTTATTATCAATAAAACATATGCGAAATGTTCCATATAAGTAGATTTTATGTTTATAAATCTATCTCTATACCTACAGGGCAATGATCACTTCCCATAATATCATCATATATATGTGCATTTTTTAATTTGTCTTTTAAACTATTTGATATTAAAAAGTAGTCGATTCTCCAACCAGTATTATTTTCTCGTGCTCTTCCCATGTAACTCCACCATGTATATTTATTATCTACTTCTGGATTTAAATATCTAAAGGTATCTATTAGTCCATGGTTTAACATATTTTTAAACTTATCTCTTTCTTCATAGGTAAATCCTGCATTACCAATATTTGACTTAGCGTTTTTTATATCCATTTCTGTATGCGCTACGTTTAAATCTCCGCTGACGATTACAGGTTTTGTTTTTTCTAAGTCTTTTATATATTTCAAAAATTGATCTTCCCACTCCATTCGATATTCTAAACGAGATAAATCTCGCTTGGCATTTGGGGTATAGATTGTTATTAAATAATATTCTTCAAATTCTAGTGTAATTACTCTACCTTCATTATCTTCAATATAATTATTTAATCCAAATTTTACACTTATTGGTTTTTTCTTAGTATAAACCATTGTTCCTGAATATCCTTTTTTCTCTGCTGGATTTAAATATTCATGATAATTTTCTGCATCAAATTCTATTTGGTGTTTTTCTGCCCTTACTTCTTGAAGACAAAATATATCAGCATCTACTTCTTCAAAGAAATCTATAAATCCTTTTTTTAATGCTGCTCTAAATCCAGCAACATTCCAAGATATCATTTTCATTTTATTACTCCATTTCTTGTTTAATTATATCATGTTTTTATTGTAACAAAAAAAGACCGATTTGGTCTTAAAAATACAAAGTATAAACTAAGCTTTCTTTAGTTGATTTATTATTTTGTTTATTTTCTTTAACTATTAAAAACTCATTATATAAATTAGCAAGTTCTATATCTTCTAACGAATTTTTTATTATATTAAAAAATTGTTGTTCAGTTAATAAACATAATTCCGAGTATTTAATAATGTTTTTAGTAATTAATATATTTATTAGTTCGGCTATGATTGACATTGAATAATGATCTTTTTCATTAAATATTGTATTTAATTCAATTATTTGATCAAAATGAGTTAAGTCTTTAAAACTAAATTCAATTATTCCCTCTTTATTTTGTGTAATAAAAACATTTTCATATATTTCTTTTATTTGTTCTATATTTAATTCTTTAGATTTAATTAAACCTGTTAAGAAAACTCTATTTAATCTATTAGCTGATATCTTTGGACTATTATTATCTACTATTTGATACTTTTTAAAATCAGTAATTTCTTCTATTTTAAAATTAAATATATTTAATAAATTTATTAATTCTTCATCTTTGTTTAAAACTTCTTTTATAGACTGATTATCAAGAGTTTCATCATTAAGATAATTCATAATATGAGTCGTAGTAGGACATCCTGCAGCATTAAACAATGCGGCTAAAGTAGCTTGTGGATCTTCTGTTTTATTCCATACCATTAGCGCTGTACATATTGAATGATCTAGAACAGATAGTTTGTTTTTTTCTGCTTCATCAATATTACAAAAATAACCAATATCTTTTAATCTCATCATAGTTTCTGTTTCAATAAAAGATATTAAAAATTTTGGGAATATCGGATGTAACATTTTAAAATATTCTTTGATTTCCGGTTTTAAATTTCTATAATAATTATTGAATTTATACATAATTTCACCTACAGTTTATTACTCTACATTAATATTATTAAAATGTCAAAAGAAATCTAATCGTTTTCTTACAAAAAATAAATGAGTTATTATTCTCATTTAAGTTCCTATTAATATAGTATTTAGATTTCTTTTATATAAATCCCAAATATTTGCTTTTTTAACATCTTCTTTAACAGTAATATCAAACTTAGATATTACTTTTCCAGATTCTATTATTTCTAAAGTTCCGACTATATCACCTTTTTTTATTGGTGCTTTTACTGGTTTAGTTAATATATTATAAGTATATTTTTTTTCTTCATTTATATTTTCTAAATTAGTAGCATTTTCTTTTAATATAATTTCTACATTTTTTGTTTTTCCTTTTATAACTTCTACTTTACCTAATATTTTATTAGTATCTAAAATTGTTTTAACTTTATAATTACTAAAACCGTAATTTAACAATCCAATTGTATCACTATTTCTAGCATTAGGTGTAGGTTCTTTCATTACAACACTTATTAGTCGCATATCATTTCTTTTTGCAGTTGATGTTAAGCAGTATCCTGCGTTGTCTGTAAATCCTGTTTTTAAACCATCTAAACCATTGTAATATCTAATAAGTTTATTAGTGTTTACCATCCATGTGGTACTTCCATCAGGCTTTTTTAAATATTCTTCATATATTGTTGTGTATTCTAATATTTTTTCATATTTTAATAATTCTCTAGCCATAAGCGCCATATCTTTTGCTGATGAATAATGATTGTTTTCGTCTAAACCATGAACATTCATAAAGTTGGTATTTTTACACCCTAATTCTCTACAGCGATTATTCATCTGAGTTAAGAATGCTCCTGTAGTTCCAGATAAGTGTTCAGCCATCGCTACTGATGAATCATTCGCACTTGCTATAGCAATACTTTTTAATAATTCTTCTACTTTCATTTTACTACCAGCTTCTAAGAAGACTTGACTTCCTCCCATACTAGCAGCATTATTAGTAATTAACACTTCATCATTCAAAGTAATTTTTTGAGTATCTATTGCTTCCATAATTAATAATATTGTCATAATTTTTGTCATACTAGCAGGCGCAAGTTCCTCATTACTTTTTGATTCATAAAGTATCTTCCCTGTACTTACTTCCATTAAAATACTAGATTCTGCTGTTGGCGCTAGTTCATCAGCAGAAACAACTATAGGAAATAAAAGCACAAGGAGCAACATTAATAATTTTTTCATAACTTCACCTATAAAATAGTATTCCTATTATTATACAAATAGACTTAATTAAAAAAAGATATTAAAAATTTAATATCTTTTTTGTTTATCTCCAAAATTTTTCGCTAATTTAAGAACATCTTTTTCACGTGACTCTGATTTTGTAACTGAAGGATATATATTTTCTATCATATATTTCATATGATAGAGATTAAACAAACGAATATCCTTTTTAGGTAAATCGTCTAATTGAAAGTTAGGATTAGTTAAATAAGATAATGATTCTATAGTTTCATCACTTAAAAGATCTAATATCTCATTAAGTTTGTTTAGTAAACCTCGTTCGTCAAACATTTGAATTGCATCATTAGCACTCTCTAATTTAGGGAACTGAACATTATCTCTTTCTAACAATGATAACACTAATAAGATGCGCTCTGCTTCTTTTATTGATTCATTATAATTAAATAGAAATTTAATGGGATGAAGATTTTGTTTATTAGTAAAAGCAAATAAACTATTTTTACTAATACTGGTCATTTCTTTATTATTTTCATAAGCTATATGACTTACTTTTATTATTATTTCAAATAATTCATCTAATATCAAAGATTTTTCATTTTCGTATAACTCCAATGATATTTTATTTTGCAATAGCGATAACTGCAGTTTAGTTGTGTATAAATATTGAGAATATAAATATAATTTAATTTTTTTAATTTCTTTTAACATAATATTACTTTTGCTTTTTCTAAACATTTTTATTACCCCAACAGTCACTAATTTAAAGTTTATATTACTATTATTCAAATCATTTGTCAAAGTTTATCAGTTAAAAAGGACTTATAGTGCATAAGTCCCATGTATTTTTTCTAATTGTTCATTTGTTAATGTATCTACTGTCCATACGTTATTAACTTTTGTTAAGGTAAAGTCTAATGTGTATTCTACTTTATCGTTAACTTTTTTTAGTTCATCTATTCGATATTTCAATGCTTTTGACGAACTATAAATGTCATCATCATCATGAAATTCAGTTTGATGTGTACTTACGTAGTTATTAATATCTTTTTCAGCAGTATAGTAATCATACACTTTTACTTGTACTGTAACTATAGCAGAGTCTCCATCGATTCTCTCGTCTTTAATTTGATATGTCATATCCGAGTATTGTCTTAAATATACACCTTCATACCCTTTTTGATTTTCATCATCTAAATTTAATGAACTTAAATAATCACCTAGTTCTGTTTTTACAACATCAGAACCACTATTATATCTTTTTAAAAGTTCTTCTACTTTAGAAGTTGGAGTATTACCCATACCACATCCAGTTACGATGATTAAAAGCAATATACCCGCTAACCAATATCTTTTTTTCATACTATTCTCCTTTGTTATTATAATGGATAATTATTTTCAAATTATGCATATTATGTTACAATTGGTGTAGGTGATTACATGAAAAGATTATTATCAGGAATAAAACCAAATGGTGAACTTCACATTGGTCATTATATAGGAGCAATTAAACATTTTATTGAAATGCAAAAAAATTATGAATCTTTTGTTTTTGTAGCCGACCTACATTCTTTAACTGTTAATCCAGATCCTAAGGAATTAAAAGAAAATATTAAAAAAATGGTCGGACTTTATTTAGCTTGCGGACTTGATCCTAAACATACACATTTGTTCAATCAATCAGAAAATATTTATCATCCAGTTCTTTCTTGGGCATTAGAGTGCCATAGTTATATGGGTGAAATGAACAGAATGACTCAATATAAAGAAAAGAGTCAAAATAAGAAAAGCGAAGCTATTACTTGTGGTTTATTTACATATCCTATTTTAATGGCAGCTGATATATTAATATATGATGCAGATGTTGTACCAGTCGGTGATGATCAAAAGCAACACGTTGAACTAACTAGAAACATAGCAGAAAGATTTAATAATCGTTATGGTAGCACTTTTAAAGTACCAGAACCTGTAATAGCAAAATCTGGTGCTAGAATTATGGATTTACAAAATCCAACTAAAAAAATGAGCAAATCGTCTGATAATCAAAAAGGTATTATATATTTATTAGACGATTTAGAAGTAG
>CAYYOP010000004.1:5523-8243 GCA_964473435.1 uncultured Muribaculaceae bacterium
CATTGAGTGGTAAGGGAGCATATACAAAAGGTGATATATATTTAACTAAAGGAAAATGTCAATGCAATTAGTATATCAATGGATAGACAAATATAGAAGTATTAACGGTACTGATTTATTAGACGATTTAGAAGTAGCACGCAAAAAAATCATGAGTTCAGTAACTGATTCAGAATCTATTATAAAATATGATGTTGAAAACAAACCAGGAATTTCAAATCTAATGACAATTTATTCTTGTTTAACAAATAAAAATTTTAATGATATTGAAACAGAATTTATCGGACAAAACTATGGAACTTTTAAAAAAGTTGTTGCTGATCAAGTAATTAACTTATTAAAATCTTTACAAGAAAAATATAACGATATAATCAAAGATGATTATATCGACAAAGTATTGGATGAAGGATTAAAAGTTGCTGAAAAAATAGCAAAAGAAAAAACATTAGAAGTTTATCAAAAACTTGGACTAGGAAGATATTAATCTTTCTTTTTTTTTTCAAAAAAAAAGCATTTATGCTTCTTCTTCTTTTAGTTCATCTAGATCACTTATTAAATTTGAAGTGAAGACAGTATTTAAATACTTTAATTTATCTATATCTTCAATTTCTTCTAAATAGAAGTCTTCTCCCTCTTGTATTTCTTCAAAAATACAAGATTCAATAGTTAATTCTTCATCTTCGTCTAATTTATTTGCTAGAAAATATTTAACATCATTTTGAATAGTTTCATCTGCTAAATAATATTTTTCATTTCCTTCTAGTGTCACAACTGTATCCAATTTCATTCTTATCTTCCTCCCATTGTATGTTCAGATGTTTCTGAAACATTAGGTTCAACAGTTTCAGAAATTGTATTAACTGCTTCTTCTTGTGTTAGACCTTGAGTTTCCATCAATTCTTTAATTGATACGATTTCTTCGTTTAACAATGACTTTTGCTCTTCTTCTTTCTGTATTTCTGTTTTAGATTCAGTATCGTGAAACTTATTTAAAGCTTCAGTTAGACTTGATATATCTTTATCAGTAAATTCATCTTCAGAATACTTAGGTTCATTATTATGTTCTTTTTCTATGTTTAAAGTATCAACAAGATTTGTTTTTATATCATTAGCACTTTTTGTTAATTCTGCTTTTTCTTCTGGAGTAATATTTGGTTCTAATGATTTTTCATAAACAACTTTTGCTAAATGCACTAAACCTTTCATTGGTAAACTTAATAGTTTCTTAGGTAACTCAATTGCTTTTTGAACTATTGTTTTTTCATTCATCATATGTTTTTTTAATGAATAAAGCCTATATTCATAAAATAGTGTCGTAGCACCTACTATTAACCCTATTGGAGGTAATACTGATACTGGCACAATAACGGATGTTACATATGCTACTGCTGCTAATCTTGCTGCAATTGCTCTTTTTCCAATTTTTGCTTTGTTTTTTGGTTCTTTAACTTCTATTACTTTTCTTGCTTTTCTTGATTTTTTAGGATCTAGTTGTTCTTCTTTAACAACATCTGGCTCTTCTTCTTTTTTAGGTTCTGGTTGTTCTGCTACTGCAACATCTGGCTCTTCCTCTTTTTTAGGTTCTGGTTGTTCTTCTTTAACAACATCTGGCTCTTCCTCTTTTTTAGGTTCTGGTTGTTGAACTTTTTTGTTTGAAAGTTTTGAAGCCTTACTAATTCCTAGATCAAACATTGTCTTCTGATATTGATTTAAATTAGAATTATAATTTCCTAGCGTATTCTTAAATTTATTTTTTAATCCAATAATGTTATTAAATTGGTCAACTAATTGTTTTTTAGTTTCTGGTAATAGATTAGAAATAACTAAAAAATCATATAATTCTTTTAATTCTAAACTTATTTCATCTAATAATTTTATATCTAAATTAATTTCACTTTTATACTCTTGTTTTTTATCTATATTTTTTGCAAGATTTAATGTTCTTTCGTTAGGTCCATTATAAATAAATAATAATCTTTTTAATTCTGCATGATATTTTTCTGGAGATAAGGCATTACGATCTAAAGCATCAATTGCTGCTTTTGTTTTAGCTTTAGATGCTTCTGCAGAAGCAAGACGATCTTTTGATTGACTTATTCCTAATTTTTTTCTTACACTTGTTAATACTGTATTTATTTTATTATCACGATCAACAAATTTATTATCTTTGTTAACTATACTAAGTATATTTGATAATTCTTCTAAAAGATTACTCATTTCATTTCTAAAATTATATTTTTCATTATTAATAGAACTTATTTTTGTTTCTAATTCTTTTAATAGATTATACTTTCTAATAGGTTCTTCTCCACCTCGCCCTATTACTTCTGTCAATTCAGCAACTTTGCTATCAACAAAGATATAACCATCTTTCTCTATATCATTAATAAATTTCATAACTCGCCCTAAATTTGAACTGCCATCATTTCTGTTAATTTCTTCTGGACTCATAATATCTCTCCTTTTAGTATTTAACTACTATAATTTTATCATGCTCATATTTAAATTGCAATAATAACATTATCTAGTGAGTTTTTGGTAAATATCTATTTCATTGTATTTAAATATATTAGTGTATCCTTTATTCTCTAACTCTATTAACATCAATGTTGGATCATCTAATAAATCTACTATTACATATTCTGTTTCATGTTGAGAAGGATACATATATACAACATCATACTTACTTAAATGACCAGTCAAGAATGTAGATGCGGTTA
>CAYYOP010000004.1:8343-22941 GCA_964473435.1 uncultured Muribaculaceae bacterium
ATGCGGTTACTCCATATGTATATTGATAATTGATATTATACTGATAAATATAATTGGGCATCAAGTTTATAACTAACATTGGCACTAAAAGAATTAAATTAGAAATTTTTTTATTATAGATTGGTAAAAAGCTAATAGGTAATAACATTAGTATTAAAAACTCTAATTTCTTTTCTGTCATTACTTGATTTATTAAATAACCAAAGTTTAAAAATACAGTTTTAAATAATCCATAAAATCCACTGGTTCCTGTTGACCAATAATTATCAAATCTATTAGTCATTACTTCTCCACCAAATAAAGATACTATAAATATCGCTAAAACAAAATATATTAGCCCAGATATCAATATATTTATTCCTATCTTTTTGTTTTTGTCAGAAAACAATTTATATATACCTATAAACATAATATATAAAGCAGCATCTTCTTTTATCATTAAAGTTAAAAACATAAGTATATACATATGTGGCTTTTTTTCTTTTTCTAAAAAATAAAGAAACCAAAGAATAAAAATAGTTAAAAATTTGTTTTCATGAAAATCAAAAAAACTTCCAGCTGTTAGTGCAGGATATAATAAATAAATAAATGATATTAATAATATATAAAAATTCTTAAGGTTTTTTTCTTTGCATAATAAATATATAGGTAGTACACCCGCAAATATAAGTAATGCTTGAATAACTAAAAGATATTCAGGTGTTCTAAAAATAAAATAGCCTGGTAAAAACAAATAATATATTGGAGAGAAATGAACTGCAAAATGAGATAATAACCCATCTCTTTCTAAGGTAGTTAAAGGTCTTCCTATTTTCGCTAAATATTCAAACATTTGAGCAAATATTCCAAAGTCATAAGTTAATGCACGAAACGCATGAAAACGATTAATAGTATATTTACTAACTAAATAAGCACAAATTATAAATCCTATCGTTATTATGATAAGTAAGTTTTTGTTACTTATATTAATTTTATTTATTTCTAAACTATCTTTAGTAGATATATAATAAATAATAATAATATTCATTATTATTACTCCTATAATAAAATATAAATTATTATAATTATTAAATACTAACAATATTGAATAAATAATATTTGAACCCAATAATGTCCATAAACTTCTTTTTTGTATATTTTCATTTTTTCCTAAAAATATTATACTTAAAATAGATATAATAAACACCAAAATAAGTGAAATTATATTAGTGCTTTCTACAAATCTTAAAGCAACAAATTTATTTGTATTAACAATTATATTAAAAATACTTGCAATAAAAAAAGAACTAAAAAGAATAGTTATTATATTTTTAAAAATATTATCTTTAAAATATTCTTTTATCTTTTTTATGTCTTTTTTAATTCTTTATTCTTCGATAAAATCAGATTGTCTTAATTTCGCTAAATCAATATCTTCTACTATTGTATCTTCATTAACATTATAAGTTTCTTGTAATTCTTTTATTAGTACCTCATTATTTTTTATTAATGTTATACGAGTATTAATTCTTTTAATTAAATCTTCAGCGATCTCTTTAATACGAAAGTTAATATCTTCTAGATCTTCATCTAAAGATACTGGTGCTAGATTTTCTAATACACCTAATCTTTCTAAATATCGTGCTTTTAGATTATTTTCTTCTAAAAGAGTATCAATACTACTACTTAGTTTAATAATATCACTAACTAATTGATCTAACTCTGTATTTAACGTTTTAATTCTAACAAACGCTAAAACTCTTTCTGTCGCTTCTTGTTCTTCGGTACTATCAAATAAAATATCGTGTTCCATTATATATTCTCCTTTTTATTCTTATTTTTTATTCTATTTCAGAAGCAGTTGTTGCTTCCCCTTCAACCACTATTTTTAAATGGATTTGTTTTTCTAATTCTGATTTAGGGATGTTAGAATCTGTCCATAATTTTAATGTATATAATCTTGCTTGCCCTGCCTCTAGATAACCATCAAATATTTGACCATTATTTAAATCACTTAAAGTTCTAGTTCCTGTACTATTAAAATCTAGTCTTACATAAGAATTATTTAATATAGGTGATGATGCAAAATCTGAATTGTTCTTCAAATATATTTTATAGATATATGGTTCTGTTCCTAGATTTTGAATTGTAAATGTATAGGCATTATTCGGATCAGTTACTGCTTCTCTTTCAGACATAGGATTAATTATTGTATGATCAATATTTGAGCCACCAGTATAAGTCATTTGTAAGTCTCCGACTGATACTACCTCAGCATTGATATCATTACTAACATTCATTAATAAGGCGTAAGATGAGCTTATAATTGAAATAACAAGTATCGCCACTATAGTAAAAGAAAATAAAAAGCTTTTTTTAAGTTGTTTTTTTATATCCATATTATCCCTTCTCACTATTACATTTCCATTCTAACATTAAAGTACTAAATAAACAACATTATTATTTGCTTTTTAAATATTTGTTTGGTACAATCTATATTGTAATTTAAGGAAGGAGCGAAATAAAGTGCCTAATATTAAAAGTGCGAAAAAGAGCGTGAAAACTAATAAAGAAATTGCAGCTAATAACACTGTTTATTCTTCAAGAGTAAAAAACTCAATCAAAAAAATAGAAAAAGCTGTAAGAGATAAAGATGAGGAAACAGCTAAAACTGAATTAAAAATTGCTATTTCAAACATAGATAAATGTACTAGTAAAGGAATAATGAAAAAGAATACTAGTGCTCGAAAAAAAGCAAGACTAAATAAATTAGTTAAAGAAATGTCATAAATCATTTCTTTTTTTTTGATATTTTGTTATGATTAATTAGGTGAAGATAATGAAAAAATTATTAACTTTATTAGTTCCTACTTTAATTATATTTTTTTTAATTACTCAAATTGGAACTATAACTGATAACCTTGCTAAATTACTAAGAAAAGAACCTACTATTATTATTGCTAAACCTAACAGTTATTATAAGAGTTATAATTACAAGTTTGTTGAAGAAAGTAAGGACTTTATTCCCTATAGTAAACAGGATTTAAAAAACATATTCTTTTCTATTTTAAATAATGGATATCAAACATTTACTTTTTACTGCCCTTCTGAATATACTGATTGTCTTAGTGATGTTAATTCATTTAGTTCAGATACTAATTTATTAACTAATATTAATAACTTTGTTAGTCCTTTTAATAATTTTACTGATTTAAAAGTTATATATGATGAAACTGGTGAAGTTACTGTTAAAATAAATAAGTTATACACACCTGAAGAAATAAATACTATTAACAATAAAATCGAAACAATTATATCTAATGAAATTACTTCAGATATGGAATTAGAAGATAAAGTTTTAAAGATTCATGATTATATTATAAATAATACAAAATATGATGAAGATAGGATTAATGGAATCATTAAATATAAATCAAATATCGCTTATGGTCCTCTTATAGAAAATTATGGTATTTGTGGAGGATATGCTGATGCAATGGCCCTATTTTTAAATAAATGGAATATTCCTAATTATAAAGTAGCATCTTCTACTCATGTATGGAACGCTATATATATTAATGAGCAATGGTTACATTTAGATCTTACTTGGGATGACCCTGTAAGTGAGGATAGAAGTATAGATACCCTACTTCATAAGTTTTATTTAATTGATACTAAAACTTTAGAAGATTATGAAATAACAGATCACGATTTTAATAAAACTGTTTACCGAGAACTGGTAACTTAATAAGCTTAAACTCTTTATTATATTGATAAAGAGTTTTTATTATACTTACTATTGGTGTAGATAAAACCATTCCAAATATTCCAAAAAAGTATCCGCAAAAGATTAAACTTATTATTATAAAAATAGGATTTATTTTAACTGATTTACTCATAATATAGGGATGAATAAATGAACTTTCTATAATTTGCAACATAATAACTATTACTAATATAATTATTCCTAATTTTGAACTTACATTAAACGCTACTATAACAGAAGGAACTCCTCCTATATACGGTCCAATATAAGGAATTATATTAGTTATTGAAATTAATAATGCAAATAATAAAGCATATGGTAATTTAGCAAACCAAAAACTAATCAAACTCATTATAAATAAGATTATAGTATCTAATAAAGTTCCTTTAACAAAGGCTTTTAAATTAATACTTAGTCTATATATAAGTTCAGGCGGAACTCTTTTAGCAAAAAAATTACTAACTGCTTCGTGATTAGTTAAGAAAAAGAAACTTATAAATAAAGTATAAAAAACAGTTAATAACATATCTTTAATACTTATCGTATATTTAAATACTTTATTTCCAATAGCTGTTAAAAACTTATCTAAAATAATTGGATCTAATCCTTTATACATATTAGTTACTTGTGGAATTAATGTTTTAATTTCATTAATTATCATTGGAATAGCAAAATAACTTATCGCACCTACAACTATAAACACTAATAAATATGTTATAAAAGTACTACAAACTGTTTTAAAATACTTAGTAAAATAAATCATTATTGGTTTAATCAACCATGCTAAAGAGTATCCCCAAAAGATAGGTGATATTAATATAATTATAGTATGACAAAAGTCTAAAATTTTAAATTCTTTTATTATAATAATAGTTATTAAGAGATTTGCTAATAATAATAAAAGATTTAATAGCTTTTTAGTTTTTAGTTGTTTCATATTTAAAGTAAAAAGAAGTTTTATACAAACTTCTTATTTCATCGTACTTGTTACATGATCAATAGTATCATTAATTTTCTTTTTTACTTGGTATTTATTTTTATTTAATGATTCCATTCCCATATAAGCTCCAGCACCTGCAGCTGCTCCTATAGCAAACATCATAATATTAGAAAACGCTTTCATTTATTTCATCTCCTTAGTTATATTTTAACCAGGAGTCTTTAAATTATTCAATATTCTTGTCTTCAAAGATGTTTTTCTTATTTCACTATAATTATTATTTATAGATGCTTGTAATGCTTCTATACTACCAATTAATACCAAACTTTTTTTTGCTCTAGATACTCCTGTATAAAGTAATTTATTATATAACATTCTCGAATATCCAAAAGTTATAGGAATAATAACGTGCTCAAAGTCACTACCTTGACTTTTATGAATACTAATTGCATATGCATGAGTAATTGTATTTAAATTATCTCTTTTATAAGATATTAAGTTACCATCATAATCTATTATTAAAACATCAGTTTTGCTATCAGGATTAATTTCTTTTATATAGCCTATATCACCATTATAAATATTTAAATCTAAATCATTTACTAGATTTAATATTTTATCTCCTTCTCGATATATTATTTCAAAATAAGCTAGTTCTCTCTTTGATTTCTTTTTAGGATTAAAGACACTTTGTAATAATATATTTAAATTATTAATACCATTTTCTCCTTTATACATAGGTGCTAAAACTTGTAATTTAGTTTGATCTATTTTTTTATCTAAGCCTTTTATTAATATTTGATTAATAACATTTTTAATATCACTACTAGATGTTTCTATAAAGTTATAGTCATCTTTTTTTAATAAAATATCTTCAGTAATATTAACTTCTTTTATTTCTTTTGCTAATATTGGTATAAATGAATTCTTACTTTGACGATAAATATTATTTAATCTTGTATGAGTAATTATATCGCTGTTTATCATATCATTTAAGACTAATCCTGGGCCTACACTTGGTAATTGATACTCATCACCTACAAAGATCATTTGAGTGTTTAAATCTAATCCTTTAAATAAAGAAGATAATAAGTAATTATCAATCATAGAGGTTTCATCAATAATAACTAAATCATAATGGATTTTATTAAATTCATTTACACCAAAGACATTTCTTTCTTTATCCCATTTTAAAAAGCGATGAATAGTACTTGCAGACATTCCTGTTGTTTCACTCATTCTTTTTGCTGCTCTACCAGTAGGTGCTAAAAGTAAAACTCGTAAATCTAAACCACTTTGACCTAGTTGATTTATATATCCATATGTTTTAATAATTCCGTTAATGATTGTTGTTTTACCTGTTCCAGGACCTCCTGTAATAATTGATATATTGTTAGTTAATGATCTTTTAATTGCTAAGATTTGTTCTTCATTATATGTAATATTTAATTCTTCTGATAATTTTTCAATATACTTATCAAAATCATTAATTTTAATTGCTTTTTTATTAATTAATTTATTTATTGAATTAGCATTATTTATTTCATCTAGATAGTCATCAATTAAATAATAATCATTATCTGTTATAACTATCTTTTTATTTAAATATAATTTTTCTAATATTTCATCTATTACAATATATATTTTATATTTTGAAGATAAAAATTCTACTATTTCTATTTTATCTAAATAAATATCCCCACTAGAGAATGTTAGATTTTTCATTGATTCTATAATACACGCTTCTACTCTTCTTTCATCTTCTAAATCATTATTAGTAGTAAATATTTGATCTAATTTTTTGAATTCTATTAAATCAGTTAATAAATATATATTCTCATCGATAACTGCTTGAATTCCTTTATCATATATATTTATTAATCTCATTGTTTCTTTTATTGTAAATCCCAAATTTTGAAGATATATTATATCTTTATCTGCATCATAGTATTTCATAACTGAATTATATATTTGAGTTGCTCTTTTATCAGTCATACTTGGTACTAAAAGTAAATTATCTTTATTTTCTTTTATTTTAATTAAAGAATCATTACCGAAGGTATTTATTATTTTTTCAGCAGTTTTGATTCCACAACCTTTTACAAAACTGCTAGTTAAAAATTCTAAGATTGATTCCTTTTCCTCTGGTTCAACTTTCTCAAAATTTTTTGTCTGAAATTGATGTCCATATCGTTCATGGAAAATATATTCTCCTTCAAAAATATAAGTAACCTCTTTTATTAATTCGGGAAAATGCCCGGTAAAAGTTATTGTTTTATTCGTTTCTATTTCTTCATGATCTGTTTCTGAAACTCTAAAAAGACCGACTTTATAGCCAGTTTCAGATTCATAAATTGTTGATTTAAATTTGCCTTTAATATAGTTCATAAAATTATTGTAACATATATTAAGAAAATAAAAAAACTAAAATTTTTTAATTTTAGTTTTTACAAAACTTTAAATGGATTAGTCGCTGTTCCAGCACCAGTGACTTTTGTTTTAGGACTAATTGATATAACTGGACGTAAACCAAAATATGGTAAACTTGCATCATATGCGGTGATGTGTGGATTTATTGTAAACATGAGAGCAAGTGAACTAGAACATACGGAGTAAAAGTCCAATAATGTATCAGTAAATAGATAATTTGTATAATTTTCAACTTGCTCAAGTAAACCACCCATAGCTGCTTCATCAGCTGTTATTAAACCAACTGGATAAGTTAATGCGCCATTTCCAATATTTGTATCAGATACAGTGAATCTATCATTTTTTAATCCACATTTTAACGTTGGCATTTTATTTGTAAATAAACGATGATTTGCTGCATAGATCGTTTCTCCAGGAAATGTATTGTTTCCATAACCTGGACCTGTTACAGTAAATGTTTTTTCAACAATTGGATTATCTGATGGATATACATTATTGGCCGTTATTTTTCTCCGCCATTATAAACAATATTCATTACTCCACCAGTTACTGTTATTGTAGTTCCAGTTTCTTCTCCAGTTATATTTGCTGTAAAGTAGGCATAAGATAATCCTATTGCTATCAATAGGATCGTTACTACTACTGCTATACTTATTATAATTGTTTTTCTTCTTGTTTTCATGTTGCTCTCTCCTACTATATAAGTTTATCATTTAATCTTTTAATATCAACAAATATGCCAAAACTTGATATTAAAATACAAAAAAAAGATTATTTGCTTAATCCTTTTTCTTGTTCAATTTTATTTACTATTATTGGTGGTTCAAGCAAATAATCAATAGTATATTTTTTACTCGGCATTGCTTCTTCCGCTAATTTTACTGCTCGAGAATATATTTCATCTATTTCTTTTTCTTTAGATTTTATATCTTCTTCACTATAAAATCCGTATTGATCATCAGTCATAATTTTTAAATCATGTCTAATGCTAGCAGCTTTTATTAATAAAGGTGTTTCTGTTAAACTTAAGTCTATTTGACTATCAGAATTTCCTACAACTATTTGTTGGTTTCTTGAATATAAGAAATTATCAGGATCTACTTCTGGTTCACTAAATACAGAGTATACAAAATGATTCATAGCATCCCATTGATTTACTTCTCCAATAGTATATTCATATCCGAAATTTTCAAGTTTTGAAATCGGAACATGAAGAATTATTTCATCACCTTTTTGAATTCGATTTGGATCAGATATATTATTTATCTTACATACTTGATTTACTTCATTAGTGATATCAGTAGTATATTTACTAACTAAACCGCTTAAAGTGTCACCATAATTAATTGTATATTCTATTTCAGCAGTCTGTTCTTTTTCTAAGACTTGTTCAAACGCAGGTTTATAGTTACTTAAATCAGTTATAGCTTGAGGTTGTTTCATTGAACAACCTGTGAATGATGCTGCCATTACTACTACAAAAGCACCAGTTGCTAGATTTTTTCTTAATTGAGGTTTTTTATTTATATAATTTTCTATATTTGTATTTAAATTAGAAATCTTTTCTTTTGCTTGTTCAAATGTTTTTAAAACAGCAGTTTTTAATCCTAGAGGAATACTTTTTTTTATATTATTAGTGTATCCAGTTAACTTTCCATTTACTTGTTCATCATTAAAAGTCCCTGTTACTTTAAATTCTTCAATTGTTCTCATTAATAATCTCCTTTATTATATAAGTATTATAATGCTTTAACATGGTCTTTGTCAATTTCTGTAATCAGAACTTGATAGTTTTGATTAACTTCTAATTTTTTATCTACTATTACTTTAATATAATTAGATGTATGACCTACAGAATTGTTATCATTTGACTCTTCTATTAAGACATTTAATTTTTTATTTAAAAACTTTTGATAGTATTCTTTTTCTAATTTTTCTGATGTTTTTATTAATTCTTGACTTCTACTTTTTTTAGTTTGATCACTTACTATGTTTTTCATATTAGCTGCAGCAGTACCACTTCTTTTTGAAAATGGAAAAACGTGGATTTTACCAAATTTAATTTTATTTACTGTTTCAATAGTTGTTTTAAAGTCTTCATCTGTTTCTGTCGGAAAACCAACTATTAAATCAGTAGTTATATTAATAAGTGGTCTAATTTCTCTAATAGAGTTTATCATCTCTATATATTGTTCTACATTGTATTTGCGATTCATCATTTTTAAAACATTATCAGAACCATTTTGTATAGGTACATGTAAGTGATCACATATCTTAGGGTTATTTTTTAATTCTTCTAAGAATTCATCATTTATTTCAGTAATATCAATACTACTAATTCTTATTCTTTCTAGACCTTCAATTAAACTTATTTTTTTAATTAAAGTTACTAAATTATAATCAGTTCCTGTTCCATAACTACCAGTATGTATTCCAGTTAAAACAATTTCTTTAAAACCATTTGTAACTAGATTATTTATTTCTTCTACAGCAACTTCAATATCTTTATTTCTAATTCTTCCTCTTACATATGGAATAACACAGTAGGAACAATAATTGTTACATCCATCTTGAACTTTAACAAAAGCCCTTGTTCTTCCAGAAAAATGAGATATAGACATATCTTCAAAATCCGCTTTATTTAAATCATAAAATTTAATTATTGGTTCTTTGGTATTTATAAATTCATTAACATATAAAAGCAGTTTACTTTTGTCTTTATTACCAATTAAGATATCTATTCCTAATTCTTGTATTTCGTTTTGATTTAGTTGTGATGAACAACCACTTACTACTAAAATAGCATCAGGATTGATTCTTTTCGCTTTTCTAATTGTTTTTCTGCTTTTAGCATCACTTTGATTAGTAACAGTACAAGTATTTATTATTACTACATCAGGTTTATCATTTATATTAACTATAGTATCTCCATTGTCTTTAAAGATACTTTTTATAACTTCACTTTCATAAGTATTTACCTTACATCCTAAAGTTTCAACACATATTTTCATTTAGTACTCCTCAAAAAAAGCCTTAGTGGCTTAAGTTTTCTTGCAATTCTTTTAAAGCTTTTAGAAACGCTTCTTCTTTATCATATTGCATTAATTTTACTTCTAATTTCGGTTCTTCTATTTTACTATTATCATTAGTTAAATTAATCTTTTTAACACTTAACTCCGGTATATCATAAGCATATTCATCATCATAATCAATACCTACTTTATCTTTATTTTTAAGTAATTCTTCATAACTAATAATAGCGCTTTGTTCTTGTTCTATTTCATAAGAGGTTAATTTTATTGTCTCTGGTTTATAATCCTCTTCTATTGCTTTAGTTACTGCTTCAATATCAAAAACATCTAGTAAACCACTATCTTCTTTTGTTTTAATTGACTTTTCTTCTATATCACTTAATTTAATTAAATATAAAATATATATAAATAAAACAATAAGTAAAAATGTTCCTATAAAGAAGAAATAATCTCCCATACTAAACGAATAAATAAATCCTAATACATTTCCCATAACATCTTTCATTTCTCCACCAAAATTTCTTTCTATTATACTATAATAATATTAATGCTGCAAGCAAACCTAATAAATTATTCAAAGCATGAGCAACAATAACAAAATAAATATTATTCTCTTTTTCATACATCCAAGCTAACACTATACCAATTGATACATAAATAATTGATTGAATAAGTGCGATTACTATATTTAAATCAGTTGGAAATATATGAATAAATCCAAAGACAATGCCACTAGTTAATATATAAGCCTTCTTACTTGAAATAACTTCTTTAAAACCTAATCTAAAGATTACTTCTTCTACGAACGGCGCTAGTAGTACAGATGATATAAACATCATCATAGGTGCACTACCAATAAGTGATTCTACTATGTTTTGATTATCACTTTGTAAAAATTCAATATTAAATACAGAGCATAGTATAGATGTACTTACCGAAGCAGTTAACTTTACAAATAATAATATTCCAAATAACATAAAACTCTTTTTTAAATTTTCTTTTAAATTTATTTTAAAATTACGATAGTCTTCAATTAATTTCTTTCGATAAAAAACAAACAATATTATTGAAAGAATTATTGATAATAATACTTCTGCATATGCCGAATCAACATAAGTAAAAGTTGATATATCAAAACCTATTTTTATAAATATTAATCCTAGTAAAGGACCTATATAAAAAAAGATCAATAATATTATAATTAACTTTAATAAGTTATATATCTTTTTTTGCATTTTAACCTCCGATTTTCATTAATAATATATTGCTTAACATAGTATATAAAATAATTGAAGTAACACTATAATATATATTAGTGTTATTTTTACGATATATATACGCTAGTGATATATATAATACGAAATATGGTATTACATTAATTAAAATAAATATAAAAGAACCACTCATGTTTATTCCTGCTACTATTGCTGCGATTAAACCACTAAATAATATTCCTGTGTTTCTAGAAGAAAACAATTTATTTATACCTAATACAAATATAATACATTTTATAAAGGGAATTATTAAAATGGATTTTATAAAATTAAATATAAAATATAAATCAAAAGTATTATTAAATATATTCTTATTCAATAATGGTATATATTTTACTTGAATAGCATCAGCAAGATTAGAACTTAAATAATTAGTTATTGATATTAATAATGTAATAACCATAAAGAATACTATAGACATTAAAATATTAGGAAAAATATTTCTTTTAAATCTTCTAAAATCACTTGCTATATCATCATGATAAATATAATATATCAATATAAATATTAGAACATAATAAACAAGTACTAGAACTTCTTTAACTATAGTTGTTAAATTCAAAGTATTTATTCCAATTAAAGATAAACTTGAAATAAAATATTTTTCACCATAAGTAATTAATAGTACTGATAATATTATTTTTAATATTCCTATTATATTCTTCTTCATAATACTCGCTCCTATATTAATAATAAAACATATTTTATATTGAAACAAATTAAAAAGTGTAAATCTGCGTCTAATTTACACTTTTATGTACAAATACTATGCATTAACATCTGCGTGTTTTATAATATAAACTTTTTTGTTTTTATAAAAAGCATAGAATATTTCATTGGAAGATATATCTTGTTTTTGTAAATATAGTTTTAGCCATAAAGTACTCTTTTTAATATTCTTAAGTGTATCTTTTTGAATGACCCCATCTACAATTATTGGCAAAGGAAATTTACCCTCTGTTTTCAATAGGTTATATTTAAAAATAGATAATTTTCCATTGCTTTCTAAAAAGGCATATTCTACATCTTCAATACTTTTAATACTTGCTTGTCTTAAACTAACAAGAAGATCATCTAGAGTATATCTTTGTTTAATCATTTCCTTATAGTTAATAACACCTTTATTAACTATTAAACTTGCTTTTCCACTAAAGAAAGTACGAAATGATCTAGATTTAATTGAAATGTACGCGAAGACTATTTCAAGTGTTGTTAATATAGCAATTGGTATTATTGTTAGATGAATTGGATCTTTTATATTTTCAATGCTTATCGCACATAATTCTGCTATTAGTATTGATACTATAAGATCTATTATTCCAAGTTGGCCTACTTCTCTTTTACCCATTAATCGATAACATAATGTTACAAAAAAATAAAAGAATATCGTCCTAAATACTACAGTAAATAATAGCATTTTATCATCACCTATGTATATTATGGCTTATCTTTTATTTTTTTAGTCATTAATTAAATTTTATTTCTTTATTGTTAATATTTTCTAATAGTTTTGTTTTAAATTCTTCAATAGATACAGTATGAGATTCTTCTCTACCATATACTCTATATGTTAGGTTTTTATTATCTCTTTCCTTATCACCAATTATTAAAGTAATAGGAATCTTTTTTGTTTGACTTTCTCTAATTTTATAACCAAGTTTTTCTTCTCTATCATCTACTGTTACTCTGATACCAATTTCAGCTAATATCTTTTTTATTTCTAAGGAATATTCTAGATGATATTTATTATTAACCGGAATAACATTAACTTGAGTTGGTGCAATCCATAATGGGAATGCTCCGGCAAAATGTTCGATTAAGATACCGAAGAAACGTTCCATTGAGCCATAGATAACTCTATGTACCATAACCGGTCTTTTTTTAGAGCCATCATTATCAATATAAGTTAAGTCAAATCTTTCAGTTAAATTCATATCTAATTGGATAGTACCACATTGCCAACTTCTTCCTATCGCATCTTTAATATGGAAATCTAATTTTGGTCCATAGAAAGCTCCATCACCAGGGTTTATTTTAAATTCTTTTCCTGTTTTTTTACAAATTTCTTCTAAGATCGCTTCACTTTTATCCCAAACTCCTATTTCTCCAATATATTTCTCTTCTGGTCTAGTTGATAATTCGATTCGATAATCAAAACCGAAGATTCCATACACACGATCGATAAAGTTTATTAAACGGATAATTTCTTCTTCAACTTGATCATCTCGCATAAAGATATGTGCATCATCTTGAGTAAATTCTCTTACTCTAAATAAACCAGATAACGCTCCACTTGCTTCATGTCGGTGAACTAGTCCTAGTTCTCCACATCTAATTGGTAGATCTTTATATGAATGTAATCCATTTTTGTATGCAAGCATACCACCTGGACAGTTCATTGGCTTTATTGCATATATACTTTCATCAATAGTTGTTGTATACATATTTTCATGGTAATTGTCCCAATGGCCTGAAAGTTCCCATAGTTTTTTATCCATTAAAATTGGAGTCTTTACAAAAGTATATCCTTCTTTAACGTGTTCTTCATACCAGAAACTTTCTAAAATATTTCGAATTATCATTCCATTAGGTAAGAAAAATGGCATTCCTGGAGCATAATCACTTATCATAAACAAATCTAAATCTTTACCTATTTTACGATGATCTCTTTTTTTAGCTTCTTCTAATAAATCTAAATGTGCTTTTAAATCTTCTTCAGTTTCAAAACAAACACCATAAATTCTTTGAAGCATTAGAATCACCTTTCCAATAAGCTCCTCGTACTTTTAATAATTTAAAATGTCTTAATCCTTTTACTGTATCTACATGAGGCCCTAGACAAAGATCAGTAAAATCTCCTTGATTATAACAACTAATAACATTATCTTCTTCATTCATTCTTTCAATTAAATCTAATTTATATGGATCATTAGCAAATTCTTTTAAAGCTTCTTCTTTAGTTATTTCTCTTCTAATAATTCTTTTGCCATCTTTGGCAATTTTTTTCATTTCTCTTTCAATTTTTTCTAAATCTTCTTCTTTGATAACATCATCACCTAAGTCAATGTCATAATAAAAACCTTCCTCTATAACCGGACCTACCCAAAATAATGCTTTTGGATATAAATGTTTTACTGCTTGTGCTAAGAGATGAGCACAACTATGGTTAATAATATT
>CAYYOP010000004.1:22951-24305 GCA_964473435.1 uncultured Muribaculaceae bacterium
CACATGAGTGATTTAATACACTTAATTTTTCATCTTCTTTAATATTTATCATTTCTATCTTCCTCTCTAAAGAAAAAAAAGATCGTACTCAAAGAGTGCTTAATGCACGGTACCATCTTTTATATTAACTCTTAAACTTTTTAACGTAAGTTAGCCGGAAATTATTAATTTCTCTTAAAGGTAGTAATCATTATTCATTATTATTAATTTACACCAAACATTAACTCTCTATAAATAATAAAATAATAATCTTGTCCTTCTCATTGATTTAAAAAGATTTTATCATATTTTATGCAAATGTGCAAGATTTATAAAACACGATAAGGATATATTGTAATTCCAGAAGCAGTTACCTCCGTATTAGGAGCAAGATTTAAAACAGTAAGTGGATTTAAACTACTTTTGTCAAAGATATATAACCCTCCACTATCCGTCATCATCTAACTTTTTGCGAGATCATGAATTCCGAAATTCTCAAGAACCTCAGGAGTCATAGTTGAATTATACCTATTATTATACAATAATTTAAAACATTGCTTTTTAATGCAACTAACCAGCCATATTCGCTTCATTTGCCTACTATGCACAGTATAATAATATTTGATTTTAAAATTAAATAGATTCTTTCAAGCCGTCGTAAAATGACTTTGATAAACAAAAAAGAACTTTTGCTAAATTTTCATTTGGTAAAAATTCTTTTTATATACTGTGATTTTTGATTTGGAAAAAGTACTTTCTTTTTTATTTCTAACAAACAAAAATTTAATCTAAACATTTAAATACTATTTCATTCAAGTAATACTTACCGTCTTTTAGAAAGACATAGTGTTCATTACCATTGAATTTTATTATTAAATGTTCTTTGTTTTCTTTTAAAACTTTAAATTCTTTAAAGTTATCAACTTTTTGAATATTACATTCTTCTTCTAAATTATGAACAAATAAATCATCATTAAACATTATAAATTCTTTTTTTGTTAGTGATTTTTCATATATAGACACAAGCACATCTTCAATATAAACTTTATTTAATAACTCATTAAGTTCATCTATACTTTTAATATCTTCATTTTCAATGAAACGATATTCTTTACCATTCATTTCTACACTAGATTCACTTAATGTTAATTTTCCCATAGTATAAAGCGAATGCTGGTAACTATTTTTTAATAGTTCGATTACTTTCTCTTCATGTTTTGCTTTTAAATTTGTTGGTTTTTCCTCTGCTTTGTTACAGCCTGTTATCATAATAAATAACAAGCAAATTATTAATATCTTTTTCATAAGACCTCCTATATCACATATTGTATTGTTATTTTGTATTTATAATAATTGTAATTTGCTGTACACGGAT
>CAYYOP010000005.1:0-23703 GCA_964473435.1 uncultured Muribaculaceae bacterium
GTGAAATGGATGCAGATGAGTTATGTGAAACAACTATGAGTATTGAACATCGTACACTTGTTCGCGTTACTATTGATGATGCTATGCAAGCTGATAGTGTATTTGAAACATTAATGGGAGAAGAAGTTGAACCTAGAAGAAAATTTATAGAAGAAAATGCTCTTAATGTTAAGAATTTAGATATATAGGAGGAAAAATGGAAAATAATATAAAATCAGATAAAATAAATGAAATAAATATCGATTCAGAAATAAAAAACTCGTTTTTAGATTATTCTATGAGTGTTATAGTATCTAGAGCCATACCAGATGTACGAGATGGTTTAAAACCAGTACACAGAAGATTATTATATACTTTTTTCTCAGATGGAATAACACATGATAAACCACATAAAAAAAGTGCAACAAGTTGTGGTAAAGTAATGCAATATCATCCACACGGTGATACAGCTATTTATGATACTATGGCAAGAATGGCTCAAGACTTTACTTATAGATATCCACTTATTGATGGTAAAGGAGCATTTGGTGCTCCCGACGGTTCAAGTCCAGCAGCATCACGTTATACCGAAGCAAGATTAGCTAGAATTTCTAGTGAAATGCTTAGAGATATAAATAAAAATTCTGTTGATTTTACACCGAGTTATGATGATGAGAGTATGGAACCTGTAGTTTTACCTTCAAGATTCCCAAATATCTTAGTAAATGGAAATATGGGAATAGCTGTTGGAATGGCTACCAATATCCCGCCACATAATTTAACTGAAACTATTAATGCAACAATTGCATATATTAAAAATCCTGAAATAACTGTTTTAGAATTAATGGAACATATAAAAGGTCCAGATTTTCCAACAGGAGGCAAAATATTAGGTAATAGTGGTGTTAAAAAAGCTTTTGAAACTGGAAAAGGAAGTATTACAGTTAGAAGTAAAGTTGAAATTGAAGAAAAAAATGGAAGATGTAAGTTAATTATTACTGAAATACCATATCAAGTTAACTATACTAACATCATTAAGAAAATAGCCGAGTTGGTAAGAGATAAACAAATTGATGGAATTGCAAATTTAACTGATGAATCAGCGTTAGAAGGTATAAGAATAGTAATAGATGTAAAAAAAGACTTTAATCCAAATGTTCTTTTAAATAATTTATATAAGTATACACAACTTCAAACATCATTTGGTATAAACTTTTTAATGTTAGTTGATAGAAGACCTAAAACATTAGGTTTAAAAGAAATATTAGAACATTATACTGAATTTCAAAGAAGTGTAATTGTAAGAAGAACCAAATTTGATTTAGATAGATATGAAAAAGCAGCTCATATTCAAGAAGGTTTAAAAATTGCACTAGATTTTATTGATGAAGTTATTAAATTAATAAGAGGATCTAAAAAAGATAGTGAAGCAAAAGAGGGTTTAATGACCAAATTCGGACTTTCTGAGTTACAATCAGAAGCAATCTTGGAAATGAAACTTCGAAGATTAACTGGTTTAGAAAAAGAAAAAATAGAAGAAGAATTAAGAAACCTTTTAGAAAAAATAGCCGAATTGCGTGCAATATTGGCAAGTGAACAAAAAGTATTAGATATAATTGTAGATGAATTAACTGAAATAAGAGATAAGTATGGCGATGAAAGAAGAACTGAAATAGACATGACTGCTATTGAGTTTATAGAAGACGAATCTTTAATTCCAGAAGAAAATATAATAATTACTTTAACTAATAAAGGATATATTAAAAGATCTACAACTGAAGTTTATCGTAGTCAAAATAGAGGTGGTGTTGGTGTCAAGGGAATGTCAACCAACGAAGAAGACTTTGTTGAACACTTGATTAATCAATCAACTCACGACTATATAATGTTCTTTACTAATAAAGGAAAAGTTTATAGATTAAAAGGATATGAAATACCTGAATATAATAGACAAGCAAAAGGCTTACCTATTATAAATCTATTACAATTAGATAAAGATGAAATAATAAATTCTATAATTCCATTATCTGTTGAAAATGAATTTAAATATTTCTTATTTGCTACAAAATGCGGAATTGTTAAGAGAACACATATTGAAGAATTTGATAATATTAGAGTAACGGGTAAAATATGTATTAATCTTAAACAAGACGACGAATTAATTGGTGTTAAAAAAACAGCGGGTAATTCTAACATAATGATGGGCTCAAGCAATGGTAGAATGGTTGTATTCAATGAAGAAGAAATTAGAGTAATGGGTAGAACAGCAGCCGGCGTCAAAGGAATAAATTTAACAGAAGCAGATTGTATAGGTGTTGAAATAGCAACTGATGAAGATAATGTTCTTATAGTTACAGAAAAAGGTTATGGTAAAAAAACTTTTGTTTCAGAGTACAGAAAAACAAAACGAGGAAGCAAAGGAGTTAAAGCTCTTAACATAACAGATAAAAACGGTTCTTTAACTGCATTTAGAAGAGTTGAAGATTTCAAGGACCTTATGTTAATAACTGACTCTGGTATTATTATAAGAATGCCTATAGAACAAGTATCTCAATTAGGTAGAGTTACTCAAGGTACAAGACTAATTAACTTAAAAGAAACTCAAATAGTATCGACTATAAGTATTATAGATAGAGAAGACGAAGAAGACATAAAAGAATTAAATTCTGATGAAAACAATGTTTCACGTGAAACATCAGATGAAAAAACCAATGAAAAAGACTAAACAGTCTTTTTTTTAATGTTTCACGTGAAACATAATATAACAACTCGTATAATTTTTTCTACATATATAATTTGTATACAAGTAACTATAATAGCAATTAGATAAAAAAATGTTAATGTTTCACGTGAAACATTAACAACCACTACATCTCCGGTCATATTATTTGTATGTATATAACATTAAACATCGTTAATTGTACTCATTTAATTGAATATCAAAATATTCCATATGAAATACACTAATAAGCAATATTTTTAATTAAAAGATATATAACGTTTCACGTGAAACATATAAATTTGTATTTGTTATTGAAATATTAATCATATATATGTATGGTAGTTTAATATAATCAATAAAACGCTTATAATTAACATAAATTAAAATCGATGAATATCATATCTACAATGTTTCACGTGAAACATTGTATCTGAAAATATAATGTGCTAATATTGAATTGCACAATATGTATGTTATAACCTGGTCAGATTCGGAAGAAAGCAGCCATACTAACCTCTTCATATGTGTGCTTTTTTTATAGGAGAAAATATGGAATTAAAGATATTAAAGATTTTAAATCAATTAGCATTGAAAGCAATTAAGAGGTCAGAGGTGCCAGTATCAGCAGTTTTAGTTTATGAAAATAAAATAATCGCAAAAGCATATAATAAAAGAAATAAAACAAACTCTACAATTTCGCATGCTGAAATCAAAGTTATTCAAAAAGCAAATAAAAAATTAAAATCATGGAGATTGAACAATTGTACGATATACGTAACCATTGAACCTTGTGATATGTGTAAAAGTGTAATAAAAGAAGCTCGAATTAATAAAGTATATTACTTACTAGATAGAAAAACAAATAAAAAACAATATGATAAAACTAAATTTTTAAAATTAGAACTAGAATCAGAAAAAGATACAAATGAATATTTGAATAATTTAAATAATTTTTGGAAAAATTTACGGAAAAAGAATTAAAATATGATATAATTAATTAGGAGGAAGCCTATGGACTACAAAGTATTATATAGAAAATATAGACCTATAAATTTCTCAGAGTTAATGGGTCAAGACAATATAAAAAAACTATTATTAAACTCAATAATTGATAATAAATTATCACACGCATATATTTTTACTGGTCCTAGAGGTACAGGTAAAACTAGTACAGCAAAAATATTTGCTAAAACAGTTAATTGTGAAAACTTAATAGAGAATAATCCCTGCGAGAAATGTTCTTTTTGTTTATCATATAACGATACACCAGATATAATTGAAATTGATGCTGCGTCAAATAATGGTGTTGACGAGATTAGAGAAATAAGAGAAAATGTAAAAATTTTACCAAACCATGCAAAATATAAAATATATATAATAGATGAAGTGCATATGTTATCTACTAGTGCGTGGAATGCTTTTCTAAAAACATTAGAAGAACCACCTAATCATGTTATATTTATTCTAGCGACAACAGAAATTCAAAAAGTGCCTATAACTGTATTATCTAGATGTCAACGATTTGATTTTCAAAGAATTACTGAAACTGTTATATCGGAATTATTACAGAAAATAACAAAAAAAGAAAAAATAAACATTACTGATGAAGCTATTGAAGAGATATCTAAAATAGCTGATGGTGGCCTAAGAGACGCGTTAAGTATATTAGATCAACTATCTAATATTAATGAAAAAATAACGATAGATACACTTAAAACAGCATTTGGGATAGTAACTAATAATGAAATTAAAAACTTTTATACTTATTATTTAAACGGTCAAATAAAAGAAGTTATAGATATACTTGAAAAATTTAAATCATCTGGTGTAGATAGTGCATTATTAATAACCAAATTATTGGAATATCTAGTAAATATATTAATGCAAAACAAAATAAATAAAGTACAAGATTCATTAAATTTAGAAAATTTGCTTTTAGACTTAGAAAGTTGTTTCTATAAGTCAAACAAATATATTTTAATAAAAGCATGTTTTTTAAAACATATGAGTATTGAATTCAAAACAGAAACAAATATTAAAAACATTGAAAAAGATTCAGAAATTATTTCCCGGGAAATAATTTTAAATACTAAATCAACAATAAAAACTAAAACAACAAAAGAAACACCAGAGACAGAAATTATTTCCCAGGAAATAATTTCAAATAAAAATCAGCAAAGTAAAATTACTGATGAACTTGTAAATATTAGAATTAATAATTCTTTTGTGAACGCAGATATTAAATTAAAAAAAGAATTTAATACCATATGGAGCAATTATATAAGTTTTCTATTTGAAAAGAATGAATATAAGTTAGCGTCACTTATTAAAGATACAGTAGTTGAAGTTGTGTCACCAACGAATGTGTTACTTTCAACAGAGTCATATTCTAATAGTGTACTATTAAACACTTTAACTGAAGATATAAGTATTAATTTATTAAGTCAATATAATATTTCTAAAAAAATAATTTGTTTAGATACTGACCATTGGCAACAAGAAAAAACAAATTTTATAAAAAATCAAAAAACTAGTAAATACGAATTAAAGAAAGAACCAGAACAAATTATTGAAGAAGAAGTGATAAGTAGTGCTGAAAATTTATTCGGTAATGAGTTAGTTGAAATTAATTAAGGAGAAAATAAAATGAATATGAAAAATCTAATGGCGCAAGCCCAAAAAATGAAAAAGGATATTGAAAAAAAACAAAATGAAATAGATAACCAAGAATTTACTTCACAAAACGAATTTGTAAATATAAAAATGAATGGTAAAAGAGAAATCTTATTATTTAAAATAAAAGAAGATATTTTAAATGATAAAGAAGATCTTGAGGTTTTAGAAGATATGATTAATATTGCGTTAAAAGAAGTTTTAATGCAAATTGATAATGAAATCGAATCAAAGATGGGAATGTACGGCTCTGGTTTAAACGGTTTAATGTAATATGATATATCCAAAAGCATTAGAAGAATTAATTGAATATTTTCAAAAATTACCAAGTATAGGTGAAAAATCAGCTGAGCGACTAGCATTAGCTGTGTTAAATTTTTCAAACGAAGATAGTGAAAATTTTGGTTTTGCAATACAAGATGTAAAAAAAACATTACATAAGTGTCGTGTTTGTGGACATTTGACTGACACGGATATATGCCGTATATGTTCTAATGAACATCGTAATCAATCATTAATATGCATTGTAGAAGATTATAAAAGTGTTTTTATGTTTGAAAAAATAGGAAAATATAATGGAGTATATCATGTTTTAGATGGATTAATATCTCCTATAGATGGTATTAATCCAGATGATATAAATATAAGTTCATTAGTTTCTAGATGTAATACTTTATCAGATCCAAATTTAGAATTAATTGTTGCTTTAAAGCCTACCATTGAAGGTGAAGCAACAACGATGTATATAACTAAAATATTAAAAGAGAGACAATTAAAAATTAGTAGACTATCATATGGTATTCCAATGGGAGCAGAGATTGATTATTTAGATGCCTTAACATTAGAAAGAGCGTTAGACGATCGAAAAAATTTGATATAATAAAATAAATATAAAAACATATTATTAAACAGGTGATATTTATGATTATTAAAATTTTGAAAAAAATCATTTTTTCTATTATAATAATATACAGTTTAGATTTGTTAATTAAAAATTTAGGAATTTTTGTTCCATTAAATTTAACTACAATAACAACAGTTACAGTGCTGGGGTTTCCTGGATTAATAACTCTAGCGCTATCTTTTTTCTTTTTAATATAAGTAGGTGGTATTTTGAAAAATGATTTTTATGATTATTTTAATTTATGTTTACTTGAGGACAAGCTACCTCATGCTTTTTTAATTGAAGTGGAAAATATAGAAGAAGAATTTCTGAAAATTTTAGAAAATTTATATTATAATAAATTAATTCAAACACTAGATTATATAAATAATTTGAATTTAATAATAATAGAGCCAGACGGTAAAGAAATAAAGAGCGATAGCATAACTAATTTACAAAAACGCTTTATGTTCAAACCTGCAAATAATAAATATAATATATATATAATTAAAAATGCTGAAAAAATGAATGTATCTTCTGCTAATAAGTTGCTGAAATTTTTGGAAGAACCACTATCTTCAACAATAGGCATATTATTATCATCTAGTTCACAAGTAATACCTACTATAAAAAGCCGATGTCAACAATTTAAAGTATCAGAATCAGAGTTTATTTCTATTGATGAGAAAGAAATAGATAATATAATTAATATGTTAAGTAATATTGATATTGAAAGTGAATTAGAATTCAAAAAAAAATATTCTAAAATGGAAAGATACGAATTGATTAATTTATTTAATAATATCATAAGAAGATATAGTGATATTATAAATGGAGATATAAAAAGTATTGAGAATCAATCTAAAAACATTTTAATTATAGATAAAATATTGCGCTTGTTAAAAAGTAATGTTAATATTGATTTAGTGTTAGACAAATTATGCATTGAGGTGAAAAATTAACATGAGTATATGTGGTATTACGTTTAGAGAAAACGGAAAAATATATAATTTTTTTCAAAATAATATTGAATTAATGATCAATGATTATGTTGTTGTAGAAACTGAAAAAGGAGAACAATACGGAAAAGTAGTGACAATAATTAACTCTACACCAAGAAAACCTTTAAAAAACATATTACGTAAATCTACTGATGAAGATCACAAAAAACATTTGAGAAATTTATCTGATGCTAAGAAAGCATTAAGTGAAGCCAAAAGTATATCTCAAAATTTAAATTTAGAGATGCAATTTATTGATAGCAAATTTACATTCGATAGAAAACAATTATTATTTAATTTCATTGCTGACCAAAGAGTTGATTTTAGAGAATTAGTTAAAAGATTAGCTGCTAAATTTAAAACTAGAATCGAACTTCATCAAATTGGCGTAAGAGATAAAGCAAAAGAAATTGGTGGTTTAGGTCAATGCGGGAATGCGTTATGTTGTGCAAGATTTTTAAATAGTATAGATACCATTTCTATTAATATGGCAAAAAATCAAAATATAGCTTTAAATCCTTCTAAGATAAATGGTGCTTGCGGACGTTTGTTGTGTTGTTTAGCATATGAGGATGATATGTATAGTGAGTGTCGTAAAAACTTGCCCTATGTAGGTCAAATTGTCAAACATGATTCAAAAAATGGCAGAGTGACATTTGTTGACATATTAAACTCAACATATAAATTAGATGTTGATGGAGAAAAAATAGAAGTAACATTAGATGCTTGTAAAGATTGTAATCAGCAAAAATAATTTAATACATAAAAAACAAGAAATTATTTCCCGGGAAATAATTTAATTCATTTCCCAAGAAATAAATTAAGGAGATAAATATGAAACTTATAGTTGGTTTAGGAAATATAGGAATAGAATATCATAATACAAAACACAATATAGGTTTTGAAGTATTGGATGAATATTTACCTAATATTAAATGGTCTACTAATAAATTTGGAGATTACTATAAACTTAATGATGTAATCTTTTTAAAACCATCAACATATATGAATTTGTCTGGAAATGCCGTCAAGTATTTCTTAGATTATTATAAAATTTCAATTAATGACATTTTGATTATTCAAGATGATATGGATTTAGAACTAGGTCAATTAAAATTGAAAAAAAAGAGTACTGCAGGCGGACACAATGGAATTAAATCTATAATAAATATGTTAGGAACGAATGATTTTTTGAGACTAAAAATTGGAATATCAAAATCAAATTTTATAGATTCATCAAAATATGTATTAAGTGTATTTACAAAAACAGAAAAAGAGTTAATATTTAGTAATAATGCAACTATTAATAATATTATTACTGATTTTATACAAAATAAAAATGCAGAACAATTAATGAATTTATACAATTAAGGTTATTATGAAAGAAATTTATGAATTATTTAAAACTGAAGACGTAGAGAATATTAAAGGCTTAACTGAAGAACTAAATATATTATATATTAATAATTATTTCAATAAATATAAAAAAGATATAATTATTTTAACTAGTTCTTTGTTTGAAGCAACTAAATATTATGAAAAATTAAGAACATATACTGATAAAGTATATTTTTTTCCTATGGATGAATTTTTAACCTCTGTAGCTATAGCGATTTCTCCAGAATTTAAAAATCAAAGACTAGAAACATTAAAAGTTATAAGCAAACAGGAACCATCTATAGTGGTAACAAATTTAATGGGATTTTTAAGATACATACCTAATAGAAAAGTAATGGAAAGATCTTCAATAAAACTTAAAAATAATGAAAATATAAATAGAAAAAATTTAGAAATATTGCTAGATGAATTTGGATATAATAAAACCTCTTTAGTAACTTCAACAGGAGAATACTCAATAAGAGGGTATGTTATAGACATATTTCCAATAGACTCTTCAAAACCAGTGAGAATAGAATTATTTGGCAATCAAATAGAAAGTATTAGATATTTTAATGAAGAAACTCAATTATCAACTGAAAATATAAACGATTTAGTTATTACACCTTATAAAGAAATAACTACTTCATTAAATGAATCTTTATACGGTTTTATGAATAATCCAGTAGTTTTTAATATAGAAAAAGACTTAATACATAATTCATATAAACAACTGCAGGAAGAAATATTTGAATATAATAAAAAAACAGAAACAGAATCTGATAAATATATGTTCAAACTGGAAGATATTAATATAAAATCTGAATTGAATATTGGTAATTTCGGAATGAATGATGCTAATTTCTTTACATTAAATAATCAAGAACTAGAAAATTTTCAAGGAAACTTTGAATTATTAAAAGAATATGTATTATCTAAAATAAACAATTATAATATAGTATTTATGCTTTCTCAAAAAAACATGATAAAAGAGATTAGCAATTTATTTGATGATAATGTTGTAATAGGTGAAATCATACCAAATAACGTAAATATTATACAAAAAAAAATAAATAAAGGATTTATCTTAAATAAGACAATATATATAAGTGAAAATGATATAGTAAATACTAAACCGTTGCATAATCAATATAAAACAAATTTTAAAATGGGACGTAAGATAAAGGATTTTTCTGATATAGAAAAAGGAGATTATGTTGTTCATGAACAACACGGTATCGGAATTTACGCAGGAGTTTTTACTCTAACTAAACAAGGATTTAAAAAAGACTACATACAAATTGATTACCAAGGTAATGATAAAGTATATATACCAGTTGAAAAAATATCTAATATTTATAAATATTCTGACCGAGATGGTGTTAAACCAAAGTTAAATAAGTTAGGTACATCAACATGGGCTAAAACAAAACTTGCTGTTAGAAATAAAATAAAAGATATTTCTGATGAATTATTAAAAATTTCTGCAGAAAGATCAAAGTTAAAAACTCCTAAATATAACTTTTTTCCAGAAGAATTAACATTTAAAGAAGATTTTGAATATACAGAAACTTCTGATCAAACAAAATGTATTGCTGAAATTTCAAATGATTTATCTTCTAGTGTCCCTATGGATCGTTTATTGTGTGGTGATGTAGGATTTGGAAAAACTGAAGTAGCATTTAGAGGTATATTTAAAACAATTATTAATGGTTATCAAGTTGCATATTTATGTCCAACAACTATACTGTCAAAACAACAATATCTAAATGCTCTTGAAAGATTTAAAAACTATGGAGTAAACATCGCCTTATTAAATAGATTTGTAACTTCAAAAGAAACTGAACAAATTTTAAAAGATTTAAAAGCAGGAAAAATAGACTTAGTAATCGGAACTCATAAATTATTAAATAATAAAATAGAATATGCTAATTTAGGATTGTTAGTAATTGATGAAGAACAGCGTTTCGGTGTAACTCATAAAGAAAAAATAAAAGCAATTAAAAATGATGTTAACGTACTGACATTATCAGCTACACCAATTCCTCGTACATTAAAAATGGCTATGTCTGGTCTAAAAGATTTATCTATTTTGGATACTGCACCACAAGATAGGTATCCGATTCAAACTTATGTAATAGAAGAAAATGATTTATTAATAAAAGATGCTGTATATAAAGAAATATCACGCAATGGACAAATATATTTTCTTTATAACGACGTTAAAAATATAGAATCAAAAGTTACATCATTAAAAAAGTTGATTCCAGACGCAAGAATAGCATATGCACATGGGCAAATGCCTAAAAATCAGTTAGAACATATAATAGAGGATTTTGTAGATTACAAATTTGATGTTTTAGTGTGTTCAACAATAATAGAAACAGGAATGGATATTTCAAATGTAAACACTTTAATAATATTAGATGCTCAAAATTATGGATTAAGTCAATTATATCAATTAAGAGGAAGAGTAGGCAGAAGTAACAAAATTGCTTATGCATATTTAATGTATAATCCAGCTAAAACTTTAACAGAAACCGCTATAAAAAGATTAAAAGCAATAAAAGAATTTACAGAATTGGGAAGTGGTTATAAAATAGCACTAAGAGATTTATCTATAAGAGGAGCAGGTGATTTATTAGGAAGTGAACAAGCAGGTTTCATAGACTCGGTAGGTATTGATTTATATACTCAAATGGTAGAAGAAGTAATGATGGAAATTAATAACGAAGAAATTCCAGAAAAAGAAAATGAAATCTCTTTAATTAATGTTGACACTCATATTTCAGAAGATTATGTATCGGATGAAAATATAAGAATTGAAATTCATAGATTGATAAATCAAGTACATGATCAAGAGTCTTTAAGTCAAATAAAAGAAGAACTAGAAGATCGCTTTGGTAAAATTGATGAAAAAATAATTATATATATGCATGAAGAGTGGTTTGAAAAACTTACTAATAGATTAAAAATTAAACAAGTGAATCAAACAGCAAATCAAATAGATATTACTTTTCCAGCAGAATTATCTGATAAATTAAATGGAGAAAAACTATTTTTACAAACATATAATATCAATCCGAAATTTAGATTAAAATATCAAATGAAGCAAATAATTGTAACGTTACCTATAAAAGACTTAGAGAAGCATTATATATATTATTTAATAGATTTACTTAATACAGTAGAGTCACAAATTGTATAAAAAAAATGATTTAAGACACAATATTAAATAGTGGTGTATAAAATTATGAACGACAACGGATTTATAAGAAAAATAGATGAATTAGGAAGAATAGTAATACCAAAAGAATTAAGACAAAGATTGAAAATTCAAGATGGTGAGAATTTACTTATTAACCTTATCGATAAACAAATAAATTTATCAAAATATTCCTATATAGGAAATAATATAGAATTTATAAAAAAACTTGGAGATAAAATAAATTTTTTAATGAATGTAGATGTAATAATAACTGATTTAGAAAATATAATATATAGTAATATAATTTATGATAATAACAAAATAGAAAAAGAATTAACAGATTACATTAATAACAGAGAAAGTGTTTCTAAGTTAGAACTAGAAGTAAATTCTGATATAAAAATAAAAGGTCATATATACTTAGAACCAATTATATCTGATTCGCTATCTATTGGAATCATAGTTTTTAATTCTGACAAAAATTCCAGTTACTTAGAACAATTGTGTAAACTAGTCGCGGATATAATTAGTTTACATATAGACATAACTTGATTTTTAAGATTATATATGGTAATATTTTCAATATTAAATGAAGAAGGAAAGAGTAATTGTTTAAAATATTGTAGAGAGTTTCTGGATGGTGCAAAGAAATATATTTGAATAATGAATATGATTCTGGAGTTTAAACGAAATAAATTCGCGTTAAGAATATAAGAGCATGATAAAATCATGAATTAAGGTGGTACCGCGCTTATATAGCGTCCTTAGTTTATGATTTTTTTATTTTAGGAAGGTGATATCATGAAAAAAACATTTTATATTACAACAGCAATTGATTATACTAGTCAGAAACCTCATATTGGGAATAATTACGAGAAAGTTATTGCTGATGTTATGGCAAGATTTAAACGTTTGGATGGATATGATGTATTATATCAAACAGGAACTGATGAACACGGTTTAAAAGTACAAGAAAATGCTTTGGCAGCAAATATAAGTCCAAAGGAATATGTAGACGAAATTAGTAAAACAATGAAAGATTTACTTGATTTATTAAATGTGTCATATGATAAATTTGTAAGAACAATTGATCCTGTGCATGAAAAAAAAGTTCAAGAAATATTTGAATATTTATATAATAAAGGAGATATTTATTTAGGTAAGTACGAAGGATGGTATTGTACTCCTTGCGAATCTTTCTTTTTAGAAAAAGATCTAGTAGATGGAAATTGTCCTGATTGTAATAGAACTGTAAATCATGGTTCTGAGGACTCATATTTTTTCAAATTATCTAAATATGAAAAACAATTATTAGATTATATTAATTCAAATCCTGACTTTATAAAACCAGAATCTAAAAAAAGAGAAATGATAAATAACTTTTTAACTGATGGTTTACAAGATTTATGTGTATCTAGAAGTACGATTGATTGGGGAGTTAAAGTTAGTTTTGATCCAAAACACGTAGTGTATGTATGGATAGACGCTTTAACTAATTATATAACGTTCATTGGATATGACGTAAATGGTAATCATGGAGACGAATTTAAAAAATATTGGCCTGCAAATTACCATCTATTAGGTAAAGACATTGTGAAATTTCATACAATATATTGGCCTATATTATTAATGGCATTAGAAATTCCTCTTCCAAAAGTTATTTTTGGTCATCCTTGGTTAACAATAGATGGTGGAAAAATCAGTAAATCAATAGGTAATGTTATATATGCTGATGAATTAGCAAAACATTTTACTGTAGATCAAATAAGATACTTTCTTATTCATGAAGTCCCATATCAAAGCGACGGTATAATGAATTATGATATATTTATAAATCGTATTAATAATGATTTGGTAAACACTTTAGGCAATTTAGTAAGTAGAACAAACGCTATGGTTATTAAATATTTTGAAGGTATAGTTCCTAAGGCAACAAAAGATAAAGAAGTAGATCTTGATTTAAAAAATTATGCTTCTAACTTGAAAAGTTTAGTTGAAGAAAAAATAGATAATTGTTACTTAGCCGAATCTTTAGATAATATTATGGAATTATTTAGAAAAGCTAATAAATATATCGATTTAAATGAACCTTGGAATTTAGCAAAAGATGAAACTCAAAAAGAAAGACTTGGTACAATATTATATAATTTAATAGAATCGATAAGAATTGGTTCTGTCTTACTTCAAGCATATATACCAGAAACAGCGGAAACGATACTAAAAAAGATTAATACAGAAATAAGAGACTTTGAAAGTATAAAAACATTTGGAAATTATAAACCTGGAACTTTAATAACAGATGCTAGTCCGCTGTTTGAAAGAATTAACAAAGAAGATAAATTAAAAGAACTAGATAATTAATTTATCTTTTTTAATTTATGGTATATAATAAAAAAGGTGATAAAAATGTTTACAGATACTCATTGTCATATAACTAAAAACGAATATGATGATTATGAAAGAATTATAAATGATTTAAAAGTCAATAATATAAAAAGAATTATTATTAATGGTTATAATCTGGATAGTAATAAAGAGGTTATAAAATTGATAAATAAATATGATAATGTTTATGGTGCAATTGGAATTCATCCAAACTATATTGAGGAAGTGTCAAGTGAATTAATAGAATTTATAGAAGATAATATTAACCACCCAAAAGTAATAGCAATAGGCGAAATAGGTTTAGATTACTATAGAAACAAAGATTTAAAACAACAACAATTAGAAATGTTTAATAAAATATTAACTATCGCATCAAAAAATAATAAAGCGGTAATAATTCATAATAGAGATGCAACATCAGATATAATAAGTAACTTAAAAAAACATAACGTTAATGGAATCATTCATTGTTTTTCTGGAAGTGTAGAAACTGCTAATGAATATATTAAACTTGGTTTCAAATTGGGAATTAATGGAATATTAACTTTTAAAAACTCTAACTTAGGAAATACTATATCAAAGATTGATATAAAGAATATATTACTTGAAACAGATGCTCCATACTTATCTCCAGAGCCAGTTAGAGCGACAAAAAATGAACCTAAGAATATTATTTATATAGCTGAGAAACTTGCAGAAATATATGATGTATCGCTACATAATTTGTCAAAAAAGTTGGAAGAAAATTTTCACGATACTTTTGACATTTAAAATATAGCATGCTAAAATTAATTCATGACTGGAGACAGAATTATGAATAAAATAAATGTTAAAAAGATCAGCAAATATTTTCAGATGATTATTTTAGTTATTGTTTTACTTCTATGTCACCAAGTTTCTCTTATGAAAGCAGAAACAAAAACTGAAAATAGTAATTTGAATAAAACCTTAGATTTACATGCTATGTCTATTAAATTAGAGGAATTAATTCATAATGATTTATATGCTCCGTTAGACACATATAATGGTATCTTAACCGGTTATGCAGCAGATTGTGCTTTATGCGGAGGTACTTTAGGTTGTACCGGACAAAATGTTTTAACAGACCGTGTTACAACACATTATGATAATACATATGGTAATGTTAGAATAGTAGCATCATCTAAGAGTTTACCTTGTGGTTCAATCGTGCAATTTGATTTACCATCTGTATCAGAAGAAAAGATAACAGCAATAGTACTAGATAGAGGAGTTATTGGAACTGCTTTAGATTTATTAGTAGAAAGTGAAGAATACGCTTATAGAAATGTAGGCAAGAAACACATAACATATGATATCTTAAGATTTGGAAGATGACAAAATAAACAATTATAATAAATGATTGTTTTTTTATTACATATATAACTTATTTAACTAGCAAATGTGTTAAAATAATAATGTGATGCAAATGAGAGAATTTAATTTTAAAAAAAAATACGGTCAAAACTTCTTAATTGATAATAATGTATTAAATAAGATTACTGATTGTTTAAATGTAACTGAAAAAGATCTAATTATAGAAATAGGTCCCGGTAGTGGAAATCTTACTAATAAATTAATACAATTTAATTGTAAGATAATTGCATATGAAATAGATATTGATGTTAAACCATATTTAGACAGAATAGATTATTCTGAATTATCTGTCATATACGATGATATATTAAATAGATCAATAATAGAAGATGTAAAAAATATAAAATATGAAAATTTATATATCATTGGTAATTTACCTTATTATATTACTACTCCTATTATTGAAAAATTAACAAAAGAAAATTTGAATCCTAAAGAAATGTTTTTTATGGTTCAAAAAGAAGTAGCAGATAGATTGTCATCTAAACCTGGTGTAAAAGAATATGGTTATATAACTGTATTTTTAAATTACCACTATGATATTGAAAAAATGTTTGATGTAAGTAGAAAGTCATTTATGCCAGCACCTAATGTAGAAAGTTCAATAATAAAACTTACAAGTCATGGTAAATACAAAGTAAAAAGTGAAGAGTTATTTAATGAAGTAATTAGTAATGCTTTTAAACATAAAAGAAAGACTTTATTAAATAATCTCAAAATGTATGATAAAAGTGTTGTTGAAAAGGTGTTAGTTAATAACAATTTATCAAATTTAATACGTGCTGAAGACTTACCTATAGAAATATTTTTAGAAATAACAAATGCTTTATAGCATTTTTTTTTATGTGAAACATAGAATTGAGTAGGTGAGCTCATGAAATTCAAAAAAGGAGATTTTGTTACAAGAGAGAGTCATAACCACGATACTGTATTTAAAATATTAAATATTAGGGAGGACATATGTTATTTAAAAGGTATTAATGTTAGATTGTATGCTGATAGTGATATAAAAGATTTAAAAATATATAAAGAAAAAAACAGTACTGATGATTTTGATAATGTAAGTGATGATATAGAAAATTTAGACAGGAATGAATATTTTTTTATGCCAGCCAAAATACTACACTTTGATGGAGATTCTGATTACTTACAAAGATGTCTTAACTTTTATAAAAAATTAAATATTAAAGCAGTAGGAAAAGTTATTAAAGAAGAGTTATTACCACAAAAGATATATAGATATTTAAATGATTATGTTCCTGATATAGTTATTATTACTGGACATGATGCTTATTATCGTAAAAATGGTGATCCGAATGATATAAATAATTATAAAAACTCAAAATATTTTTGCGAATCAATTAAAATTGCACGCAAATATGAAAAGAGTCATGATAAGCTCGTTATAATAGCCGGTGCTTGTCAAAGTGACTATGAAGAACTGATAAAATGTGGAGCAAATTATGCTTCTAGTCCTAAAAGAGTAAATATACACGCTCTTGATCCAGCTATTATTGCTTCAACAGTAGCATTAACTGAAAAAAATACTCCTGTAGATTTAATTAATACCCTTGCTAAAACAAAATATGGATCTAATGGCATGGGTGGAATTAAAGGAACAGGTTTAATGTATGTGGGGTATCCGAGATGATAGAAACAATAAAAAATGATGTTTATAACCATTTGAACAAAGAAGTAAAAGTAGTGGCAAAGGAAAATCGAAATAGAAATGAAATATTTTATGGAAACATAGTAGAAATATATTCTCATGTCTTTATAGTTAGTAATGGAAATGAAAAAAAGAGTTATAGTTACTCAGATATACTGGCAAAAGACATACAAATCACGTTTTTATGAAAAAAAGTTGCATTTTTTTAAATAATGCTATAAAATTGTAGTAAGTGAAAACTTAGAAGGAGTGTAAGTTATGAAAATTACATCAGTAAGTGTCCGAAAAGTTGAAAAAGAAGGCTCACGTATGAAAGGGACAGCTTCAGTATTATTAGATGATGCATTCGCTGTACATGATATAAGAATCATTGAAGGTGATAATGGATTATTTATCGCTATGCCTAGCAGAAAAACCGCAACAGGTGGATATAGAGATATTGCTCACCCTATTAACCCAGATATTCGTAAACAATTCGAAGATGCAATAATAGAAGAATTCAAAAAAGCAGAATGATTCGCACTATGCGAATTTTTTAATGCATAAATTTAAAATATTATACATATTATTCTTTAGGAGGATTATATGGATAAAATGATTGAAGTACCAGCTTTTTCACATATTGTAAAAATTAACGATAGAAAGAACATAGTAATAAGCGGAATAAAAAAAATTATTAGTTTTGACGATCGAGAATTTTTTTTAGAGTCTACAATGGGAACAATAATTATTAAAGGAAGTAATTTAGAAATGATTAAACTAGATACAATAGACGGTAATGTCTCTATTAAAGGAAAAGTAGATAGTTTTAGTTATACAGATATTGCAAACAAAGAAAATTCATTAATAAGTAAATTATTTAAATGATCCAACTAATTCTTTTATTAATTTCTTTTATATATGGCTTTCTATGTGGAATTATATTTAATTTGCTGAATAAAATAAAAACAAAAAAATTATCATATTATCTTATGATATTAATATATTTTATAATTATAACTATAGGATACATATTGATATTTTATGTATTAAATAATGGTGAAATCCATATCTATCTAAAATTTGTTTTAATTATAGGTTTTATCTTATCATTCAAAATGTCAAATTTTTGTAAACTTGATAATATTAAGAACAAAAAATAAAATCTTATAAATTAAAGTGTTATAATTATCATACAGGAGTGTGCTAAGATATGAAAACCACGAAAAAAGATAAACGCCGCTTATTTTTTTGGTCATTACTCATTTTGATAATATGTTCTTATTTAGGAGTCTTTATTTTTGATTCATGGTCTAAAATTTTAGAAAACAATAAATTAAAAGAAAGTTTGGCAAAGCAATACGAAGAATTATTAGAATCAGAAAAAAAATTAAATGGTGAATCAATTAAATTACAAGATCCTGATTATGTAGCAAAATTTGCGCGTGAAAAATATATGTATTCCAAAGAAGGCGAAATGATTATTAGAATCACAGATTGAAATTTTAACGAAAATATGTTAAAATTTTTTTATGGGGTCGTTATTGGCTTCGACAGAGTATTAAGAATATTATTTGCAAATGGTGGCTGAACCTAAGCAGCACAAAATTAAATTAACTGACAAAGTAAATTTTAACACTGCTCTTTCATACGCTTAATAGCGTTGAGCGCTGTTATATTACTAGACTCACAAAGTAATATAATGGTTTATAATAGTGAGATATATTTATAAATTGCTTTGGTTTATAAATGAATTTCAAAAGCTTAGCTAGTGTTTTTTAGTTAGATTTAAATATACTAGTGAAATAACAATCTATCTAAATTTGTAGACGATAATATTTTTGTATTTTGGACAGCGGTTCAAATCCGCTCGACTCCACCAATTAGGAAAATCCCAACTTATAGAGTTGTAGAACTTATGTCCCACTAATGAAATGGTGGGATTTTACTATATACAAAGATAAAACAAAGAGAAACGCAAGGAAATAGTATTTGACAAAAAAATCGAAATAAGCGCTGATTTATCTAAAGAGTATGAAAAGACACTTAATGTAACATTTAGTAAAAAATCAGTTAAATGTGAATTAAGAAGATAATTAAAAAAAATCCAAAATACTGTAAAAGCATATAATATTTAATATATTTATATTCATTAATACATGAGTTTTTATTTTCTATATTATTGAACTTTTTTCACTCTTTTTATAAAGTATGATAATTAATTAATGAATTTATAACTTTTTCTTCCTATTTAATTTAATACTTTATTTATTAAGAATTTATAATATTATAGTTTATTCTCACTAATTACGAGTTTTCCGAATCGTAATTGATATATAAAAATTAATTGGTTTTTTATATTTTTGAGCATTAATTAAAAATTTAATTCGTGTTAACTTTTAACTTAAATCAGACATCAAATATTAATTGAACTAGAAATTATTTACTTTCTAAGTTTTTTATTTATTAGATTTTATAATATTCATCAAATTCCATTATTTTAAACAAGTTATATGACTAAAGTCGTGAAAACAATTGATTAATTTACCAAAAAAAGTTAAAATATTGATTAGGAGGTAGAAGAAAATGAAAAGTAAATTAAAAAATTGGATATTTGGAATTGTAATTGTTCTAATTTTAATGATCCCAATTATTTCTGATTATTATAAAAATAAAGATATAAAAGTTATTAATTATAATAATTACACGGATTTAATAGTAAATGGTGATTTTTCACTAGTGTACATTGGAGATCCAAGTGATAAGGGTTATGCTGATGTAAAAGAAACTTTACTTAATTTGCGTAATAAATTTGATGTTAATATTAACACTTTAAATGTAAATAAGTTAAAAGATTCAGATAAAATAGCATTAGCAAGCTCAGACAGTATGCCTATTGAATTTGAAAAAGGTTATATCTTTATTAAAGATTCAGAAATAGTATATGTTCAAGATGGAGAAATTACTAAAGATCGTTTAGAAGTATTAATTAATAAGTACTATAATAATATAATACCTGAAGACGAAATAGTGTACAAAACAGCAAAAGATTATAAAGCTTATAAAAAACTTGTAGATAGTAAAAAAGTTACTATGGCAGTTTTTGGTTATGATGATTGTCAATATTGCGCATTATATAAGCCGGTCTTTAATGAAGTTGCTGCTGAAAAGAAATTAGATATTTACTATTTTGATTCAACTAAATTTGATTCAAAAGAATATAGCAAAATTGTAAACTCTGGTTTAAAAGTACCTGCTTCATGTAATGACGGAAAAGAAGTTTCTTTAGCAGATTACGATAGTTCACCATTAACATTATTTACTAAAAATGGTAAAGTTATTGATTGTATAAGTGGTTATACAAGAAAAGATGCTTTACTAGAAAAATTACAAAAAGTAGGCATGATTAAATAGAAAGGTGGATTATTAATGAATTCCACATATGAATTAGTAAAGATATTTAAAAAAAAATATCCATGGACAGTAACTTGGTGGCGTTTAAAAAGCCACGCAAAACTTTTGGATAAATATCTTCATCCTAAAGAAAAAGTAATATATGCTTTTGCTGGACAAAATGATGATATTCCAAGTAGTTTTTTCAATACTGCTGTTATAGCTATAACTAACGAAAGATTAATAGTCGCACAAGACCGCTTAATTGTTGGTTATGATCTTGCTTTTATAACTCCAGATTTATACAACGATTTAAAAGTTGATGCTGGGTTATTATGGGGAACTATAACTATTGATACAGTTAAAGAACTAATTCATGTTTCTAAAATATCTAAAAAAGCTTTACCGGAAATACAAGAAAGCATTTCAACGTATATGATGGAAGCAAAAAAAAGATATCCTAAAAAAGGAGAAGTCAACAAAGAGAATTCTTAACTGGATTCTCTTTTAATATCTAAGGAGTTTAATAATGAAAAAAATTTATGTTTTTATCTCATTTTTTTTAATACCGTTTATAATTTTTATATTTATATTATTTTCACCGCGAGACTATGAAACAATTTACAACATTAATAGTTATAAAATAAAAGAATCATATTCTTTGAAAAATAAAATGTATAAAATTGTAGTTACATATAATAATTTAGATTATCCTTTAACATTTACAAATAAATATACAAAGAACCGAAAAATAGTTGAAAATATTACATCTCTAACAAACGATGAAGAAAATTGTTTATCTATTATTATAAATAAGGAGACACATCCAGTGTGTTACTCAGATGGTAAATTAGCAGATTATAGAATGATGTCTAATCTAATAACAGATAATTATAAGTTATTAATAAAAGGTTTTTCAAATAATGTTATAAAGAAATATAATAATATAAACGTTTATAATTATTATAATAAAAAGTTTTTTATCTGGAATTATAAAGGTTATGATTATATTAGTCAAAATCAAACAAAAACACTTAATCTATTGTCAGAAGATGATTATAACAATCAATTAGTATATAAGAATGATAAATATATACTAACACCAAACTATGATGAGAAATATTACTTTACTAAATTTTTAGTAATAGATTCTAAAAAATTAGAATTATTTGATTTTGAATTAGATAATGAAATATCGTATTCGACATATTATCTAGGAGAAATAAAAAACAATATATACTTAGTTGATAAAAAAAATAAAAAACAATATAAAATAAATATAAATAAAAACACTATTAAAACTATAGGTACAGAAAACAAAAAAGGAACTATTTATATTAATAAAAAATGGGAAGAGATTTCTTTAAATAAATTAGTTAATGAAGAATATAAGTTTCCAGTAATTATAAAATATGATTACCAATTAATTAATAATAAATTATATTTAATTATTGATGATTATAGAATTTTACTATCTAAAAACAATGTTAAAGATATAATATATATTAATTACGATGAAGTATATTACATAGTTGAAGATACATTATATGTTTACACTCCTAAAGATGGTGAAGTTAAATTAATAGAAAATAATGAGTGGAATTTTAACTATGATAACAAAATTATGATTTTTGATTAACAAAAAGCATAAAGAAGAATAGTCTATATTAGGTGATATATGTGATTAATAAAAATCATGAAACGATTAAGGCTATAGAATATTTTGAATATTATACAATAGAAAAAAACGATAATTTATTATCTGTTGCTAAAACAAAAAATGTTAATCCGAATTTATTAGCTGTATTAAATGGTTTAGATCCAACTGATTATCTTTATAAGAATCAACAAATAATGATACCTAAATCAAATTATTCTTATTACATAACTAAAGATGGAGATACAATAAATTTAGTATCAGAAATGTTTAATACTAGTGGAAATGATATTATAAATAATAATCCAACTATTTATTTAAAAGAAGGACAATTAATTGTACATAAACTAAAATAAGAAATATAATTTTTCTTATTTTTTATGCTATAATATTATTATAATAAGGGTGATATAAATGATACTTAAAAAACCATATGCTTTTTTAATCAAAAACTTTAAAATAATTCATATCATATTATCTATTGTGATATTAAGTATCAGATTTTTATTTAAAAATATAAATAGTTTCTTTTCTAGTTATATTAAAGGAAATGTAATAGGTTCAATAGGGCTTTCTTCTACATATATTAATCCTATACTATATTTATTATTAGTCACAGTTACTATCTTTTCATTAGTAATGTTTTTACTTATGAGAAAGAAAGAAAAACCAACGTTATTTTATATACTAGCATTCATATACTATATAATTTTACTAATAATGGTAATTGTAGCGGCAAGTGTAATGAATTCAATAGAAAGCGCCTCTTTAACACAGCAGAGTTCTCGAGCATATAGAGATATTTATTTAATATTATCTTTACCACAATACTACTTTTTAATAATGAGTATTATTAGAGGAATCGGTTTCGATGTAAAAAAATTTAATTTTAATAAAGACTTAGAAGAACTAGAAATTAAAAGCGAAGATAATGAAGAATTCGAGTTTGTTCTAGGAACTGATACATATATATATCAAAGAAAAATAAGAAGAACATTAAGAGAACTAAAATATTATATACTTGAAAATAAGTTAATATTTACATGGGTAATAAGTGGAATAGCAATTTTTGTAATAGGATTCCTAGTTATTAATTTCAATATTTTAAATAAAGTATATAAAGTTGGAAGTTCTGGAACAATTGGTAATTTAAATTATAAATTACTAAAAGCATATGAGACCAGATATGATTATAATGGTAAACTAATTAGTAAAGAAAATAAATATCTGGTTTTAGATTTGATAATTACTAATAAAACTAGTATTTCTCAAACAATTGATAATACTTCAATTTATTTAAAAGCAGGAGGTCAATCTTTTTATAACAAACCTTCGTTGAGAAATTATTTTATTGATATTGGAAAATCATATACAAGTGATGC
>CAYYOP010000006.1:0-22332 GCA_964473435.1 uncultured Muribaculaceae bacterium
ATTTGACCTTCGGTTTTTCTAACTTCAATTGTTGGATCTAATAATCCAGTAGGTCTAATAATACTTTCTATATAGTTATTATCTACTAACTCTAGTTCATAATCACTAGGTGTAGCTGATACATATATAGCTTGATTAATTTTTTCATTAAATTCTTCAAATTTTAATGGTCTATTATCTAATGCGCTTGGTAATCTAAAACCATAATCAACAAGTGTTTGTTTCCTAGCTCTATCTCCATTGTACATAGCTCTTACTTGAGGGAGAGTAACGTGTGATTCATCTACTACTAATAAATAATCATCTCCAAAGAAATCCATCAATGTACTTGGAGTTTCTCCTTCGTCTCTAAGGGCTAGATGCCTAGCATAGTTTTCAATGCCATTACAAAACCCAGTTTCTTTTAACATTTCTAAGTCATATTTGACTCGTTCTCTTAAACGTTGTTCTTCAATTAATTTACCATTTTCTTTAAAAAATGCTAACTGTTTATCCGTTTCTGCTTCAATTCTTTTAATTGCTTCTTCTAATTTAACATCACTAGTAACGAAATGACTGGCAGGATAAATACTAATGTTTTTTATATTTTGAATAACTGTTCCCGTTAGAATATCAAATTCACTTATCCTATCAACTTCGTTACCGAATAGTTCTACTCTTATTCCATTCTTTCTTTCACTAGCCGGAACAATATCTATAACATCACCGTTAACTCTAAATGTTCCTCTATGAAAATCTAACTGACTTCTTTCATAAGTCATTGTAACTAGCCTATCAATTATTTCACTACGCTTTATATTATCTCCAACAGATAAAACCAGCATACCATTTTTATATTCTTCTGGTTCACCAATTCCATATATACAAGAAACTGATGAGACAACTATAACATCTCTATTATTAATAAGTGCACTTGTAGCGCCATGCCTTAATTCGTCTATCTCATCATTAATACTAGAATCTTTTTCTATGTAAGTATCACTTGACGGGACATATGCTTCAGGTTGATAATAATCATAATAAGAAACAAAATATTCGACTCGATTTTCTGGAAATAATTCTTTAAACTCTGAATATAGTTGTCCAGCTAAAGTTTTATTATGTGCTAAAACTAAAGTAGGCTTATTAACCTTCTCAATAACATTAGCAATTGTAAATGTTTTACCTGTTCCAGTAGCGCCTAATAAAACTTGATGTTTTCGATTTTGATTTATACCGTTAACAAGTTCATCTATTGCTTTGGGTTGATCACCGTTTGGTGTATAGTTTGTATGCATTTTAAACATAATAGTCTTCTCCTTTATTACTGATTAAACAAACACTATTTAGTATGTCTTAAATAATCATCTTTACTCATTTTTAACTAATTATAAAACATAATCAATTGGATACTTCTTTTTACCGATAGTCTTTTTTAATTGATAAGAAATAGAATTATTTATATCTAGATCATAGAATTTATTTGAGTTATCTATTTTTTTTGGTTTATATCTTTATAGTATAATTTCGTACAAGTTATGTCATTTTCACTAAAGATTACACCACAAAAACCGTTGTTTCCATTTTTGATTATATTATTATCAAAGTTATTAATTTTAATTGGTGTTCCATCTTCTTTAAACAATATCATAAGATGCTCCTTTATTTCTTTTTTTGTTAGTTATTCTAACATAAAAAAATAAAATGAGCAAAAGTGCTTTTTATTTTTTTATTGCACCGGTATACTCTTTTTTATTTTTTCTGTTGTTAGTATCTAACTCAATTATAGAATCACAAATTTTATAATAATAAAATTTTTCAATTGATGATAAATCATTTAATCTAATAGCTTTATCCATTGCTGTGATATATTCTTTATATTCTGATTTTTTTACATAAGTAGGAGGTAAATTAACTCTTTTAAACAAAATATTTAAGAGTGCTCTAGAAACTCTACCGTTTCCATCGGAGAAAGGATGAATTTTTATTATTTTAGTTTTTAAAACTAGACATTGATTTATATAATTAATCAGTTGATCCATATCTTTTGTTTGGTTTATATTATCACCTAATGTTAATAACTCTTGATATTCATTATATAAATTTGCTATGTCATAAGAAATAGCTTCAGGGGCAGAAGTTGTAACGTCACTATTTGTTATCATTGCATGAGCGTTTCTATAAGTTCCACCATATCCTTTATATGGAACTTGTGAATAAAGTTTCATATGTAATAAGTTTATAATATAAATATTTTTAAACTTTTCTGTATCTTCACTTTGTATGTAGTCATAAACAACTTCTAAACCTTTCATCTCTAACTCATCATGAACATTTTCTATTTTATTTTCATTACAAATATATTTCTTTTTAAAATTATCTACTATTTCTTTAAAAGTTAAATGGCTTTCTGATTTATAATAAATTTTAATTAAATTTTGAGGAATATAATCATCCTTTGAATATAAAGTATTTTCTTTCTTTTTTATTTCATAACGAATAAATAATAATCTAATTAATTCGGCAGTATCTATATTTTTGGTTTTGATAATTTCTAATAAATCTAAGTTTTTATAATCCATAAGTTCTCTCTTTCTTATTTATTTAAATAAAATGCATAATATTCATCAAAAGTAATATCTTCTTTTTGAATTTTCATCGCTAATTCTTTTCCAACATATCTATAGTGCCATGGTTCATATGAATATCCAGTTATATCTTCTTTATTCTCAGGATACCTTAATATAAAACCATACTTATAACAATTTTGGCTCATCCATTTAAAACTTTCTGTATTTCCAAATGTATCATCAACGTCATAAAAATCTGCAACATCAATTGAATAACCGGTTTGATGTTCTGAGTGACCAGGTCGAGCAGCAAATGCATCTGCTTTTCTAGTACCATATAAATCTTTACGTGATTCCCATACTTCTTTTTGTGAATTATAATCTCTATAAGATGAATTAATTAAAATAGTATAACCATCTGACTTTGCTTCTTCTGCTAAGTTTTTAAAAGCGCTGTATACTTCTTCATTTATTGAGTTACCTTCATAAGCATGAGAAGGGGATATCTTAACTACATTATCTGGTTCATAATCTTCTTCTAAATAATAATACTTGTTGACAATCATTTTTTCTAGTTTACTAATATCTGTAGGAATTGGGTTATCGTAATAATCTCTATCTCTATTTACATTAACTAATGAAATAATATTATTAATTTCTTTATTTTCATTCTTTTCTAGATATTTTAAATATCTTTCTAAATTGTTATAAATAAAATATTTTTCAGAAATAAATTTTATGATATTAGAATCTTTTTTTATGTTTAAAATATCGTTTAATTCTTTTTCATTTAAATGTTTGATTAAATCTTTAGTTTCATCAAGAGAATAGTCTATTTCTAAAAGTTTATATTCAAAAGTTTGTTTATATTGATAATCTTTATATAATTTCAATCCGAAAGAACTGATTATTAATATTAAAATAAATATTATAAAATTACGTTTAACAGATTTTTTTAATTTCTTCTTTTTCGCCATAATTATCACTTCCTTGATAATATTATAACATAGGTGAATAATTTCAATTGCTAAAAAAATTTATAGTGTAAAGTCAAATTCAATTATAATAAGTCCAGGTGATAAGTTTTGACTTTAATACTGTAATAATGTAAAATTATTAAAGAATGGAGCTGACTAATAATGAAGAAAGTATATGTTTTTGGACATAAAAAACCTGATACTGATTCTGTAACTGGTGCGATCGCACTTTCTTATTTAAAAAACAAAATGGGAATGAATACTGAACCTAGAGTATTAGGTGAAATTACTGCTGAATCTCATTTTGCTTTAAAAAAATTTAATATGCCAGTTCCCAAATATTTAAATGATGTAAAAGTTCAGTTAAAAGATATTAAATATAAAAAAGATTATTATATAAATCAAAACGAATCTATTTTTGAAACATATAAATATATGAGTGATAAAGGTATAACTGGTATACCTTTAGTTGATGATAATCAAAAGTTTCTTGGTTATGTTTCTTTAAAAGAAATTGCTAGTGAATTAATTATTAATTCGTCAAATTATATTAAAACAAGTTTTGATAATTTATCTAAAACATTAAATGCTAGTAAAACATATAAGTTTGAGCAAAATATTAGTGGAGAAGCAATTGCTATAACAATTTCATATAAAATGTTTGTTGATAACATTAAAGTTGATAACAATTCTATAGTTATAGGATGTAATCGAGCTCATGTTTTGGATCATGCTTTAAAAAGTAAAGCGAAATTAATAATTTTAATGGATGATTATAAATTATCATCTGATGAAATAAAATTAATTAATGATAATAAAGTGAATATTATAATGACACCATATGATACTTTTAAAGTGTCAAGAATATTATGTTTATCTAATCCAATTAAAACAATTCAGAGAATATCATCAGCAGTATACTTTGAACCAATAGATTATTTAACAGACTTTTTAGAAGTAAGTAATAAATTAAAACATACAAATTACCCGATTGTTAATGGTCGAGGTATTTGTGAAGGAATGCTTAGAGTTATAGATACAAGTGATATTATTAGAAAAGATGTTATATTAGTTGATCATAATGAACCAACTCAAAGTGTTGATGGTTTAAATGAAGCAAATATTATTGAAATAGTAGATCATCATAATATTGGAAATATATATACAAACATTCCTATTAACTTTAGAAATATGTCAGTAGGATCAGTTAATACAATAATTTATCATCTATATATGGAACAAGGACAAAAAATACCTAGAGATATTGCAGGTATAATGTTAAGTGGTATTATTTCAGACACTTTATTATTGGCAAGTCCGACTACAACCGAACTAGATAAAAGCGTAGCAAATGAATTAACTCGTATTGCTAAAGTTGACATCAACAAATATGGTATGGAGTTATTAAGTAGTGGTGTAAGTATAGAAGGCATGACGAAAGAAGAAATAATTTACAAAGATTTTAAAAATTATACAGCCGGAGAAAACAAAGTTGGAATAGCTCAAGTATTTACTACTACTTTTGATAAATATAAAAATGAAATAACAGAATATGTAAGAGAATTAAACGAAATAAGTGATAATAATAACTATAAAGTCGTGTGTTTATTCGTAACTGATATTATTAATAACAATTCATATATAATATATAATGATAAAGCTAAAAAATATTTAGAAGATGCTTATAGTATAGATGAAATCAATCAAGGATATTTATTAGAAGGTGTAGTATCTCGTAAAAAGCAAATGGTACCTTTAATATTAAGTATTGTAGAAAAATTATAAAAGGAATGATAAAATGAAAAAAACAAAAATATTTATTTTTTTATTACTTTTAATATTTATTGCGATAGGATTTAGCATAGGATATATCTTAACAAATATTACACATGAAGAATTTGAAGCAACAGCAACAGTAATTGAAAGAAGATCTGCTAGTGAATTAGTAGTAAAATTAGATGAAGAACCTAAAGAAAAGTTAAAAAACGAATTAATAGTTAAGTCTAACATATTTAGAATTAATGATAAAGTAAAAATCAAATATACTAGAAAAGGTAATGATGATATTATTACCGATATTGATGCTTTAACTGAAACTGACATAGATAAAGCTAACTTAGCATCTAAAATGACATCAGATCCTACTATTATAAAGTATACAAACTCAGCAAGCGTGAAATTTCAAGGTGATTCAACTAATATAGAAGATTTGCTAGTTATGCCAGTTCAGTTATCTAATCAAAAATTTAACTTTATGACAGAAATAGAATATTTACGAAACTATCATGGTGATTTTGATATTAACAGTACTCATCCTAAAGATACTGAAGTTATTATCTCAGTCTTAAAAGATTTTAAAGTAGTAAGTGTAGAAAGCATTACTGAAGATAATAGAGTAAACCTATTGTATAATATTACAAATAAAAATATAACTTTTAAAAGTGTAGAATCCAGTATATATTCTGTTAAACTAGACTTTAAAAATGGAGATATTATTAATTATATATTCATTGGATGATAATTTATAAAATATTGTTTTAACAATTCAAGTATGTTAATATAATATTATCAGAAAGGTTGTGAATATTATGTGGTGGGTTATACTTATTATTGTAGTTTTATTAATCCTTTGGTTTGTAGGAACATATAATGTATTAATCAGTTTAAGAAACAAAGTTAAAAATCAATGGTCTCAGATAGAGATACAATTAAAAAGAAGATTTGATTTAATTCCAAATTTAATAGAAACAGTTAAAGGTTATACTAAACACGAAAGTGAAACTTTAGAAAAAGTTATAATTGCTAGAAATACTTATTTATCTGCTTCAACTCCTGAAGAACAAATGAAAGCTAATAATGAATTATCTGGAGTTATGAGTAAATTATTTGCTCTGTCAGAAGCGTATCCAGATTTAAAAGCCAATACTAATTTTATGGAAATGCAAAGTTCTTTAAAAGACACCGAGGATAAAATTACTTATGCAAGACAATTTTATAATGATGGTGTTATGAAATATAATACTAAAATACAAACCATTCCTACTAATATTGTTGCTGGAATGTTTGGTTTTAAACCATCAGATTTTTTTGAAGCAACTGCAGAGGAAAAAGAAAATATAAAAGTAAAATTTTAAGAATCTAATGATTCTTTTTTTTTTATAGATAATAATGTAAAGAAATTTCAAATTATAGTAACTTTTAAATCATTAATTTAATTTTATATGCTAAAATTATATAAAGGTAGGTAGTTATGAAAAAGATTATATTTTTTATTTTTATGTTTCTAAGTTTATCAATATATGTAAAAGCAGATTCTATTAACAAAATAACTATGGATATTTATTTAGATAAATATGGTAATGCACATATTACAGAAAAATGGGATGTTGATATTAATGAAGGAACTGAGGGATATAAACCATATTATAATTTAGGTAATTCTATTATTAAAGATTTTACAGTAAGTGATCAGAGTAATAATTTGTATTCATATCAAGAACACTGGAATACTACAGCAAACTTTGAAAGTAAAGCTTATAGAAATGGAATTAATTATATAACTGATGGTATAGAATTATGTTGGGGAATAAGTAATTATGGCCATAATGTATATACTTTAAAATATACTATAACAGGTTTTGTATCTCAAACAGTAGATAAACAAATGATTTTTTGGACATTAATACCTCATGAATTATCGTTAAAACCAAGAGATGTTAATATTGTTATCTGGGCAGATGATTACTTTGAGGATACTGTTCCTGTTTGGGGATACGGTAATCGTGGGGAAGCATATGTATATGATGGAAAGATAGAACTGAATACTATTAATGGATTAGAATCATATGAACATATGACAGTTTTAGTTGAGTTTCCAGAAAATAAATTTCAAACAAATAATATATTAGATAAAACTTTTGAAGAATATCATGACTTAGCTGAAATTGGATCAAAAAGTTATAACAAAGTTCCATTTATACTTCAATTAATTAACTTTTTATTTTCAATATTACCAATTATATCGCTAGGCTTTATATTTTCTGCAATAATCAAAATGTCAAAGGATAAATATTACAAAAAAAATATATCTAAAGGTAAATTTCCTAAATTAAATTATTATAGAGATATCCCTTGTAATAAAGATATATATTATGCTTATTTTTTAGCGAATAACTATAATCTTGTAAAATACAAAACTGATTTTCTAGGTGCACTTATTTTAAAGTGGATCAAAGCTGGTGTTGTTAAAGTTGAAATGAAAGATAAAAATGGTTTATTAAAAAAAAGAGAAGAAGCAACTTTAATAATGGATTTAGAAAAATTTCAAAAAAACACTGAAATAGATGAATTAGAGACAAAAATGTTTGGTTATATGTATGAAGCAAGTAAAGATGGAATATTAGAATCAAAGGAATTTTCAAAATATAGTGATGTTCATTATAGCAAAATATTAAATTGGTTTGACAAAGTACTAAAGAAAGAAAAAGAAACTGCTGTATCACTGGGATTGATTAAAATGGAAAAAAAGCTACTAGCAAGATATTATGAGACTATTGAAATATATGATGAAGCAACTAAGTTAGCAGGTCTAAAAAAATTCTTAAAAGACTTCTCTTCTATCAAAGATAAATCCTCAATAGAAGTTCATTTATGGGAATACTATTTGATATTTGCTCAAATCTTTGGAATTGCTGATCAAGTAGCAAAAGATTTTAAAAAATTATATCCAGAAGTAATAACTGATTTCTCACATGAAAACCTAGTCATTGTCCATACCATGTCTAGAAATAGCATAAGAAGTGCGACTTCTGCTAGAAGTAGAGCGCAGAGTTACTCTTCTGGTGGCGGTGGAAGTTCTTCTAGTGGTGGCGGAGGAGGCTCTTCTGGTGGCGGAGGAGGCGGAGGAGGCTTTAGATAGCCTTCTTTTTTTATATAAATAAAGATTAATACAATATTCGACAAATATTGACAACGAACAAGATTATGATAAGATCCTGTATTTATCACTTTTGAGACAATAAAAACTCTTGTTTCCTTTAATTATAAGGGTTGCAAGAGTTTTTTTTGATACTGAAATATGCGTACTATTTTTATTTTTTAGTGTCTTTATAAATGTCAACTTAAGATTCCACACTTTTGTCCTCATTTTGGACACTTACTCTTTCTATTTACAATCCAGGGATGGAATTAGTAAATGAAGTTATTAAAATAAAAAATCCTGGAGATTCTGACGCTGAATTAAAATACTCAATCATAAATGCAAGAATACTTGGAGATAGCAATAATAACTATATTATAGATGAATCAACAACCTCCTCATATGTTGAGGATTTGTTAGCGCATGAATTTCCTTTTAATATTAATATTAACTTAAGTAAAAACTATGTTTTATCTAAAGGTGAGGAAAGTGTTTTTGAAGTATCAATTTCATGGCCACTAGATTCTGGAACTGATATAATTGATAGTGAGTGGGGTAATAAAGCTTATAACTTCCAAACTAATGAAGCAGAAAAGAAAAGAACTAATTCTAATTATCAAATAAAACCATCAATTCAAATAAAAATAAGTTTAACTGCAGAACAATCATTAGAAAATGCTAAGTCAAGTGATAGTAGATATAATTTAAGTGATGAGATCTTAGTTGATGTAGTAAACAATAAACGATGTACTGTAATTAGTCCAACGTGTATAAAGATGTATGTATTAGATACTAATAACACCTTAGGAGACGCTAACGTAACATTACTACCAAATCCTCTAAGAGAATATGTATCAAGCACATATTACGATTATAGTGATACTTTTAATAGTTTAACAGAAACGTGGAATGTACCAACAAGAAGTTTATTAGTAGATGACCTACTAAAAGTTGTTTCTAGAGATGTAACAAACTCTATAGTTAGAGCACCAGGGATATCAGATGCTTTAATTGGTAACTTATCATATTCAGAAAGAGTTACTAAAAAATTAAATAAAGTAAAATCTTCAAATGGTAAATTTATGTTTGATAATCACCAGTTTCCATACTTAATATCAACAGATTGCTACTGGACGCAAAGTGATTACAATTATGAAAATGCATTTGCATTAAGAAAAGAAAATGAAAATCAAACAGAAATATATAATCAACCTAAAAACAACACCTGTAAAGTATTGCCGATAGTTATAATGGATAAAAACAATTTAAAATAAAAGAATCTATAAATTTAGATTCTTTTATTTTATTAATTATTTTCTATAAAATCTATACTTTTATGTGGTTCATCAAATAATAAGTCGTTATAATCTTGCTGTCTTAATACTTCATAAATCGCAATAGCGACAGTGTTAGATAAATTTAGTGCTCTCACTTTATCAGTCATAGGTATTCTTATACAATTTTTAATATTTGGTTTTAATTCCTCGGTTGGTATTCCTGTAGATTCTTTTCCAAATATTAAATATATTTTTTCGTCTTGATTACTAAAATTAAAATCACTATGAGGCTTATGACCATATCTAGTGAAATAATAAAATGTACCATCTTTATTTTTATTATAAAAATCTTCTATATTATCGTATACTTGATAATTACAATTTTCAATATAGTTAACGCCACTTCTTTTTATTGATGCCTGATCTATTTTAAAACCTAATGGCTTGATTAAATGTAAGTTTACATCTGTTGCAACGCATGTTCTCATAATATTACCAGTATTTCCTGGAATTTCTGGTTTGTATAAAACTACATTAATCATATAATCCTCATTTCTTAAAAAGTATGTATTAAAAAAATCATAAAATGATTTAATTTGTTATTTCATATTTTTCTAATAATTGATCAAAATTACCAATGTTTAATAGTCCATATTGACTATCTATTACTTCTGTTAGAACATTATCTTTATAATAGATTATTGCAGGTAATTTTTTAATATTTATTTTTTCTAGTCCAATAGTTTTATTTATTTTATTAAGAAAATCTTTATCTTTCATTAATTCTGTAACATCTAAATAAATTAAATTATCTATTTGATCATTATCTTTAAGTGTCTTTCTTAACTTAATTTCAAAGTTATAAATTTCTTTTTCTCCAGTATAACTTACATATATAAACTTATCTGGAGGAAATTCAAGAGATGCGTTCTGAATTTCATTAAGTTGAATATTAGCCACATAATTAGAAATATAACTATTATTTATTTTATTTGTTATGTGATTTTTATATAAATTAGAACTTGCTATTGTTAACAATATAACTCCAAATAAAATTAATGATAAATTCAAATAATTCTTTTTATAATTTATTTTTCTATTCATCTTATATTCTCCTCTTATACTATTAAAGTATATCATGTTTGACATAAAAAAAGAAGAAATATTTCTTCTATTAATATCCCATCTTTTTATAATTTTCATATAATTCTTTAAACCATTTGTAATGAACTACTTCTCTTTGTCGTAAAAATAAAAGTGGATCAATTAAATCATCGTCATCTGTCATGTCGATTAAATGCTCATAGGTTACTCGTGCTTTTTCTTCTGCTGCCATATCTTCTGCTAGATCTGCAATTGGATTTCCAATTGATTGTAGTGACGCGGCTGTAAAAGGTATTCCGTTACTATCATTAGGATAAATACCAGCACCATGTTCAGCATAATGTGCTGATAAGCCATGTTCTTCTAATTCTTTGACTGTTGCTCCTTTTAATAATTGTGTAACCATAGTACAAATCATTTCGCAATGACCCATTTCTTCTACAGCAATATCATTTAATAAGGCTTTTCCTTCAGCAGTTGGCATTGTAAATTTTTGACAAAAATATCTTAAAAACGCTCCTAATTCTCCGTTAGGTCCGCCAAATTGGGTGATTATATATTTTGCCATTCTAACATCTTTTCTTTTTATATCTATTGGATAGGGTAATTTTTTTTCATATTTAAACATTTTCGTTTCCCTCCCATGGCCATGGATTTTTATACCAGTCGTAATTAGTTCCTAAATCTTGATTAAGTTCAAGTGGTCCGTATTTTTCTGCATATACTTCCGACAATTTTTTTCCTTCAGTAGTGTAAGTTTTAAATAGTTGAAATGCTCTTTGATCATTAGGATAAACATCTAGGTATAAATTTAGATCGTTTTGAGCAAAGCATAACTCTTGAATTTTTAACATTAGTTGTTCTTTTTCATTTCTTGCAACTAACTCTCTTGGTTTATAATGTTTATATGGAATATAACTATTATAAAATAAGTTACCGATTGCTAACCCTTCTCTAGGACTGAGAATATCATGAGTATTTTCTTCTTTATAAAACATATCATTTTTATTTTTTATATCATCAGAATAGTACTTTAAAAAGTAGTCATCATTATCAATATTAATAAACATATTTTACTCCTTTCAATTTATCATATGAGAAACGCCCTTTATGATAAGGGCGTTTTAACTATTAAAGTAATTATTACGTCTAATATAAAAATAACAGTTATAATAATTGTCCATATTTTTGGAATTTTTTCAAATATTTTTTTAAACAAAGGATTAATTAGGTAGGTTATTGATGAACTTCCAATTCCCCAAATTATAGCAGACTCTAATGAAACGTATTTACCTAAATTATATTTTAAAGGATTATAATCCCAATAAACTTTTTTAAAAACAAATTCAATTAAATGGCCGCCGATAAATTCAATAAGACTTAATATTAATGCACAAATTATAAAGTGAATTAATATTTCTAACCACTTTGGAAAGCGATTATTTAATTTTTTATAAATGTAAACAGCTACTAAAGCACCAATCCCATAAATAGGTGTCCATGGTAAAAATAATATTCCACTCATATAATCTTTCAAGAAAATAGTTTCTAATAAATAGCCAATAATTGAGTAAAAATAAAACATATTAAAATAAAACATAATATCACCGTTAATAGTATAAACGTAATAATATATTACATACTTTAATTAAAGGAATGAATATAATGAATTTATTTTTAATATGTTTAAAAGTATTTTTTGCAAGAATTATAGATGTATGTTTAGGCGCTTTTAGAACAGTGAATATAGTTAGAGGACGTCGTGTTGTTGCTGCTGTCATTGCATTTGTTGAAGTTTTAATTTGGTATGCAGTAGCAAGAGAAGTCTTAACTCCAGATAGAGTATCTATATTTATACCTCTTGCCTATGCTTCTGGTTATGCTATAGGTACATATTTAGGTACGTTCTTAAGTGGTAAATTTTCTAAAGGTTTTTTATCAGTTCAAGTTATTTCATCAAAAATCAAACAACAAGATATAGAAATAATAAAAAAGAAAGGATACGGAGTATCGACATTAAAAACTACTGATAATAAAATCATGCTTATTATAGAAATAAATCAAAAAAGATTAAATGATTTAAGAAAAATTATCAATAGATTAGATAAAAAAGCGTTTATGATTATTAATGAAACAAAATATATTAATAATGGCTTTATAAAATAATTAAACATATTCATGATTATTTTTTTTGTGTAAATATAGTTTTCTCAGAAGATCAAATGGAATAACTGTAAAAGCTAAGGTTAAAATAAACATTAATTCTTTTATTGTTAAACCATATGTTCTAAAAACATTTCCTCCATAATAAATAAAATATATTTGAATAGCGCTTACAAATAAAAATATAAAAATAAATACTTTGTTTTTACTAATATTATGAAGTAAATTCATATGCCCTGTTCTTGCATTAAAAGCATTGAAAATTCCTATGAAAACAAATAACCCGAAAAAGGCTGTCATAAAATATTTACTATTTATGTCATAGCGAATAACTTCTTTTACAAAAGGTAATTTTAGAAATAATAAACATAATAATGCTGAATATACTCCGGTTAGTATTATTTCACCATACATATAACTATTAATAATTGATTCATTTTTTGGTTTTGATTTTTCATTCATATATTCAAGACTAGGACTTTCATAGGCAAATGCTAGGCCGGCTAAAGTATCCATTATCATATTTATCCAAAGCATTTGCATAACTGTTACTGGAGTGCTTATACCTATAAAAGGACCAATTATAGATAAAGTCATCGCACATATATTAACAGTTAATTGAAATATAATGAATTTTCTTATATTTTTAAATATTGTTCTTCCATACAGAATCGCCATACTTATTGATTTAATATTATTATCTAATATTACAATGTCACTTGCTTCTTTAGCGACTTCTGTTCCGCTACCCATTGCAAATCCAACATCTGCTTTTTTTAATGCTGGAGCATCATTTACACCATCTCCAGTCATTCCTACAACTAGATTCATTTCTTGAATGATTCTGACTAATCTGCTTTTATCAGTTGGCTTAGCGCGAGCGATAACTTTAATTCTATGTAGAATATCTTTTATATCATCATTACTTAAATTATTGAACTCATCACTTGTTAGAGCGATACTGTTACTATCCATAATTGTTAGTTCATTAGCAACAACTAGAGCAGTATCAAGTGCATCACCTGTAATCATAACTACATCTACACTAGCGTTTTTAATTAAAGAAATACCTTCATAACTTTCAGGTCTTATTTCATCTTGAATTAATGCTATACCTACAAAAACATAATTACTAGTAATTCGTTTATCATTGTATGCTAAGGTAACAACTCTATTTCCTTTTTGAGTATATAAAGTGATCATTTCTTCTATTTTATTAATATCTTGAATAATTTTTTTATCACCATTATTATCTAAATAATATCTACATTTCGGTAATACAACTTCACTAGAACCTTTAATATAAAAATGATTTGTTGTAGTAGCAGTAGAAAATTTATTAGTACTGTCAAAACTTTCTATTGACAATATTTCTTCTGGTTCATAATTACTAATAAATTTTTTAAGAGCTTGATCGGTAGAGTTGCCACCAATAACTTTTCCGTCAGCTATTTCACTACTATTATTTATATTAAGTGATTTAGCAAGTATATTTAAGTATTTAGGATGTTTTTCAAGTTCAATCTCATTAGCAAATTTTTTTCCATCATAATTACAAATTCCAATTACAGATAATTCACCTTTAGTTAAAGTTCCAGTTTTGTCTGTTAATAGAACGTTAAGAGAACCAGCGGTTTCAATTCCTACTAATTTGCGCACTAAAACATTGTTTTTTAACATTTTTTTCATATTTGTAGAGAGAACAAGTGCTACCATCATAGGTAAACCTTCTGGAACTGATACTATAATAATAGTTACTGATAAAGTCATGCCATAAATAAGATAATCAATTAATAGTTTTGGATTACTTAAAGTACTTATAATTGCGCTTAATTCAAATTTATTACTTATTACTATAACTGATATAAGATATGAAATGAATACTAGAAATGCTGCGATATATCCCATTCTACTAATTACTTTTGCTAATTCTCTTAATCTTAATTTCAGAGGACTGTCTGGATTTTGTTCAGTGAGTTCCATTAATGCAGAACCATACATTGTTTTTATTCCTACACTTGTTACTTTCATAATACATTCTTTAGAATAAACAACGCTACCTTTGTAAAGTTTATTAACTTCTGCAATGTTAATCACCATTGCTTGTTTATGAACTTCGTAACTTTCACCGGTAAGCGAAGACTCATCTACAGTAACTTCACCTTTTATAATAACACCATCTGCAGGTACTGCTTCGCCACTTGATAAAAAAATAATATCGTTGACGACTAATTCTTCACTAGGTAAGCTTATTAATTTATTATTTCTTTTCGCTCTAACAAATATTTGACTATTTTGTTGAAATAATTTATTAAAAGCTTTACCGCTTCCATATTCACTTATTGAAGAAATAAAAGAAGCTAAAAATATAGCTATAAAAATGCCGAGCGTCTCAAACCAATCAAATTCCCTAAATAAAAAAACAATTTTTACTGCAAGCACAATTAGTAATATTCTAATTATCGGATCACCTAATGATTCAATTAGTAACTTTAAAAAACTATTTTCACTTTTATTTTCAATACTATTACTACCATACTTACTGCGACTTTGTATTACTTCTTCATCATTTAATCCTTTTATGTCCATACTTGTCCTCCGATTAAAATATATGGGACAAGATATAAAAAAATTACCATTTTTAAATATATTATTCACTTAACATTAAAATGCCAAAGACAATCGTCAATGTTTATATTTTCAAATGTAAAGAACATAACTTATCATTGTAAAGTGTACGTTTGTAAAGTATACTAAAAATGTAAAGGAAAGGTGTCTACTATGACTAGAAAAATAAAAGTTATTTTATTACTGATTTCATTATCTAGTTGTCTTGGGCTAATGAGCGGTACTTATTCAAGATATGTCGCAAATGCTAAAAGCGATATTAATGCTTCTTTTTCTAAGTGGCAAATACTTGTACAAAATACTGACATTACTAATAATAGTGATTCTAATATAGTTTTAAATCCTGTCATAGAAGATAATGAACACGTTGCTTCTGGCACAATTGCACCATCAAGTAAAGGCTATTTTGATATTGATATTGACCCTACTAATGTTGATGTATCTTTTAGTTATAATATAAATTTACAAATTGAAGATGGAGATATAATGCCAGATTTAATAATTACTAAATACGCTATCATTCCTATGGATTATAATGAAGAAACAGAATTAGATTTTGTTTATTTAAATGATTATAGTATAACGAACACATTATTATTTAATAAAAATGAAGATACTTTTAGATTTAACACCTTTACAATAAGAGTTTACTTCGAGTGGTATGAAGGTATTGATGAATCAATGGATGATCAAGCAGATACTGAAATAGGTACTCTTGCAGTAAATGATAATGCCTCATTCAAAATGAGTGCAAATATTAAATTTGAACAGTTTATAGATTAACATAAGCACATAAGTTACCTCTATCCTTAACTATTAATATATAGTTTATAACTTTAGTGCAATCAAAAAAGAACCATTTAATAGGTTCTTTTTTTTTGTTATTCAGTAATTATTATAGCACCTGTTGGACACATTCCTGCTATGCCTTCTGTCTCACTAGTTACAGTTGGATTAATAACATATGACTTTCCGTCGTCTGACCACGCAAAAGTTTTTTCAGCCATATTTATGCAAAGTCCACAAGATATACAATTATCTTTAATAATCTCTACTTTTTTCATACTTCCTCCAAGATAATTATACACACTTTAATAATTATAGTGCAAGTGATATTCCAAAAGTTTACATTTTATGTTATTATAATTTTAGAGTGGGTGATGTTATGAGTTCACGAATGGATAAATATAGTGTTGTAAAACCAGGATTAAAAAGCAGAACAGAACTAAATTCGGAATTGTATCAAAATAATGAAATAGACAGTTATAATAAGATAGATTTAAACTCTAATGTTTCAATTTTAAATACTGATGCTCAAAACATTGATGTTGACCTTATAAGAGAAATGTTAGATAAGAAATATAGAGATAATATTCCTAAAAGAAAGTCAATCGCAATAGAGATGGATGACGAAGAAATATATAAAGAAAAAATAAACACTAAAGAATATGATATTAATGAAATTTTAGCAAAAGCTAAAACAGAACAAGATATTGATTATAATAAAGAAAGATTAAAAAAATTAAGAAACACTAATTATCATATATTACAAAATCTTGATTTAGATACTGATAAAAAAGAAGAAGAATATAATAGTGAAAATGAATTAATGACTTTAATTAACACAATAACTAAATTAGAATTGGATAATCAAGAAAAAGCAAATAGAGAAGCAGAAGACTTATTAGATCTAGGTGATACCACTAGTACTATGCAACCTATAGAAAACAAAACAATTGAAAATTCATTTTATACCGGAAATTTATCTGTTAGTAATAAAGACTTTGAAGATTTTAAAGATATTCAAAATGATATTAAATCAAATTCAATATTAATTAAAATATTAGTTACTATATTTATACTAATATTACTAGCATTAATAATATTTTTCCTAAATAAACATTTTAATTGGGGGCTATTTTAATATAGCTCTTTTATATTTCATATATATATAGTATGAGAAGAATAAAATATAAAAAAAGAATTAAATTTAAACAAAACAGAATAGCCTTAATACTAAGTATTTTAATATGTGTAAACACAATTGCATATATGATTTTATTTTTTAACAAACTAAATGATTCGATTATAGAAACTGCTATAAAGGAAATCAAAGAAGTTACTATCAATATTGTTACAAAAAACTTAACTAAAGAAAAACTTAAAGAAATAACAGCAGAAGACTTAATAACTATAAAAAAGAATAGTAACGATGAAATAACTGATGTAGACTTTAAACTTGATAAAGCTTATGAAACTCTAATAGATATAAAAAGTAATATAGAAACAGAAGTTATCAATTTAAAAAAAGGAATTGTACCTGCTAATACAGAAGTAATAGGAGATAATTTAATTGTAAAGGTACCATATTATTCATATACAAGGAATTCTCTTTTAATGAATCTAGGTCCTAAAATTTATATAAAAGTAAATTTATTAGAAAATGTTATTGGTGATGTTTATACTAGGATAAGTAGTTATGGTATAAATACTGTATTAATTAACTTATATATTAAGTTTTATTTAACTCAAAGTCTTTTGTATCCGGTCAAAAATGATAAAATAGAATTAGAATTTGAAGTGTTAGTAGCGTCAAAAGTAATTCAAGGGAAAATACCAAGTTTTTATAATGGCGTTCTTGAAAATAGTAGTGCACTAATTAATGTAAAGTAATATAGATAAAATTATATAGTTATGCTATATTAATAATAAGAAGGTAATCAAATGAAAATATTTGTTAATGAAGCAATTAATAATGGAATTTTTAATTATCTTAATTATGTTAATAATAAACCTCTAAATAATGAAAACGTTTATGAGTTTTTTGTTATTAAAGTTTTAATATGCATTTTTGGTGAGATAAATATTGTGAACCCATATAAACTAGGAAAAGAAGAAAGTTTTAAAAGCAATTTACTTCTTTTTGGTTCAAACAAAAAAGAGGTTGAACTATTTATAAAACTTATGGATGATTATAATAAATGGTTACATAGTCCTACTGTTGTAAAAAAAACAAATATTCCTAATAAAATAAGCGCCATTTTAATCAATATGATATTACTTAAAAGCCTAAAACAAGAAATTAGTGATAAAGACATTGCCTTATTTGATTCGTTTTTTGCTCCGATAGACGGAGATATGTTTAAAATTCAAAACTTAATAATAGATGACAAAAAAGAAACACCGAAATTATGGCATAGAAAAAGAGGTCAATTGGTTGGAAGTTTAAATTTAGAAATAATTCCCCCAGATTTATTATCTGCCAATGATTATGTTAGATACGGCTTATCATTAACTGAAGTAAAGCAATTATCAAATTTGAAAATAAGAGAAATTAATGCTAAAATACAAACTGAAGATGCAGAAACTAACGAGGGTGGAAAAGATAAATTTGATCCAAAAAAATTAATTTTAACAAGTGGTAGTGGATTCGTAGACACAGTAGTACTTTTAAGTATAATGGCCACTGAGATTATGATCGGTTTATTAATAGCGTTTTGGTTTTTAAGGAGATAATATGAAAGAAGAGTTAGAAGTTTTATATAACGAAAACAACTACAATATAATTAAAAATTATAAAGAAGGATATGACACCGAAGAAATAAAAAAAAGATATACTGATTATTTTTCATTTTATGATTATGTAGTAGGAGATTGGGCTTATGGAAAACTTAGATTAAAAGGATTTTATAAACCAGAAAATAAAAAAAGTAGAGATATTAATAATTATAAAAATGTGGAAAAATATTTAAAAGAAAATTGTGCTCATGACTGTAGATATTTTATTTTAGAAAAAAAATGATTGTATCTACTTTTTTTTTATGGTACAATTAATTAAGAATAGCGAGGTTTTGAAATGAATAATATAGAAATTAGATTGCCAAGCAATGAAGTAATAACAGTTGAATTAATCAGTTATTTTGAAATAATCAATTCTGGTAAAAAATATTTGTTTTATACTAAAAATGAAGTAGTAGAAAATAATTTAATAAAAATGTATGTTACGGAAGTAATTCCAGAAGGAAATATAATGAATGTTACAGAAAAAATGTCGGAAGAAGAATGGACAAGTTTAAAAAATATAATGAAGTCTATTTTAACTAGTAATAATAATGACAATATAAGATATTTAGAAATGGGGGAAGGATAGCCATGGAAGCACTGACTAAAAGCGGAGTAATACTTACTACTGGTCCTACTAATATTATAGCGATAGATGGTATGAAGAAAAATGAATTTTATAAAAAATATTCAGAAAATAAACCACAAATAAAACAAGAACCAGTTCCAATACAACCAATAATACAACAAGAACCTGTAGATTTTGGAATACCAACACCACAAGTTGAAGTACCTAATAAAAATGTTAATATTGGACAAGAAGTTCAACCACAAAACATAAATGCGGGAGATTCATTAACTAATGCTGATTTATTATCACAAAGTTTTTCAACAACTAGTAACGAACTATCTACTTCAATCGAACCAAAAGAATCTCAACAAGTTTCTTTTGATCTAACAGGAATAGTTTATGACATGATGAATGTTCAAGATGAAATAGATAAATTAATAGCAAAAATATTAAATATGATTCCAGATAAAGAAGTTATTCAAAGTATAGAACCACAAATAGATAATTTGCTATCTGCTCAGGAAGAAATAAACGTTCAACCAATAGCAAGTCCAAATATTATGCAGGATGCAACTATACAGAACAACATAATACAAGAAGAACCAGCACAAAACGTAGTACAAGAAGTTCAAATTCAAAATGATATCAATTCTTTTATGCAAAGTTCTACAAATATTTTTGATGAACCACAAAGCCCAAGTTTACAATAGTTATATACTTAGGCTTTTTTCATATAATTAATTATGAAAAATATAATTAACTATTATTATAATTTTTTTCCAGATTCCATAAGTAAGATGTATGGTGGTTTTTTCTTTGAAGATAAAGAAACTAAATATTTACTAATAGAACTTATGGTTCCTCCAAGAGATTTATTAGGTATATATGAAAAACTAATGAACAATAATATTAAAAATTATATTATTATATATAATAAAGATAATCAATTATTTTGTCATCATAATGATAAAGATTATATTCTTTTTGCAATTAATTGTAAACCAAATGATATTTTAAAGTTTGATGAACAAATCTTTATTCAAACAGATTCCGTTGTTAACTGGAGTAAACTATGGAGTGATAGAATTGATTATTATGAAATTCAAATAAATGAATTAGCCCAAGAAAAGAAGATTGTTCTCCACAGCGTTTACTATTATATTGGACTAGCAGAGAACGCTATATATATTGCTAATAAATATCAAAACAATATAAAAACAGAATGTGCTATTCAACACTACAGAATGCATGTGCCAGTAACAAAAGGGGATTATTTTAATCCAGGTAATATGCTAATTGATGTATCAATAAGAAATGTGGCTGAATACATAAAGAGTTCTTTCTTTTTAGAAAAAAGAGATACTAGTTATTATATCGATTATATAAGAAGTATATTCTTAACTGATATTACTGCTAATTTATTATTATCAAGATTATTATATCCATCCTATTATTTTGATATATTCGACGATATAATATTAGATGATAGAGTAGAAGAAGATTTGATATCAATAATAAACTTTCAAAAAAATTATGAATCATTTCTGACTCAAATATATTTAGAATTAAATCAAAAATTTAAAATGATCAATATAAATTGGTTAAAAAAAGGACTATAATTCTACATTAATTAAGTCTTTTATTTCTGGTATTTCAGATTGAAGTGATTTTAACAAACCATATTTAATGGTTTCATTTCTATGTGGACAAGATTCACAAGCACCTATTAATTTGATATATACAATACCACTATCATATTTAATAAATTCTAAATCTCCACCATCACTATTTAAATAAGGACGAATTTGATCTAATACTTTTTTTATTTTATCTTCCATTATACTCACCTAATAAAATTATAACGAAAACAAGTAATATAGTAAAGTGTTATATGGTATAATAAAAAAGAATTAAATCAATAAGAAAATAAACTCATTCTTATTAATTGAAAGAGAGTTGAAATATCGTGAAGTACAAAAAAGGAGATATTGTATCAGCGGAAGTAACTGGAATTGAAGAATACGGTTTCTTTGTTAAAATAGGAGATAGCTATAATGGGTTAATTCATATTTCGGAAATAGTTGGTGGATTTGTAAGTGACATTAATGATTATGTAGTAATTGGTGAAACAATAAATGTACATATATTAGATATAGATGAAAATAGTCGTCAAATGAAATTATCTATTAAGAATATAAATTACAGAATAAATAATGCTGATAATAAAGTTAAAGAATCTATTAGAGGTTTTTTACCTTTATATGAAAAATTAGAAACTTGGACTAACGAAACGTTAGAAAGACTAAATGAACCAAACGTATAAAATATGTGAAAAAACACGAAAAACTATATAAAACACTTGAAAATCACAAAAAAATGGGTTATACTCAAATAGTCTTAAATATTTAAGACAAAAGTGCCTGCCCGAGTGGCGGAACAGGTAGACGCACAGGACTTAAAATCCTGCGAGATTTAACCCTCGTGCCAGTTCAAGTCTGGCCTCGGGCACCAATATTATTTTATCTATGTTGGGCGATTAGCTCAGTTGGTTAGAGCACCTGCCTTACAAGCAGGGGGTCGTAGG
>CAYYOP010000007.1:0-9970 GCA_964473435.1 uncultured Muribaculaceae bacterium
GGATTTGTAGCACCGAGTGGAAAAAACCTCGTAGTAATACCAGCATTCAGTGATATTACAATCGAGGGTGTTGAAAAAACAGCCATTAAATTAATAGTCGAATCGAAATAACACTTTTACAGTGTTGTTTTTGATTTAATAAAAATATAATCATATAATTAAATATGGATTATAAAGATGAAGAATTAAAACTAGTAGATTATCAATTAATTATTTCGGGTAGTATTGGTTTAATTATAATATTATCACTTGTAATAGGATATAATTTTCACTTGAAATTAAGTGATAAAAAACCTTTTTTAAGTGATGATGAAGTCAGTAAAATATCTATATTCATTAGGATATTAGCATTAATAGCAACTTTTGCTTCACTTTATATAACTATAAAAGGTTTAGAAATAGCTAAGAAAAAAGAAGAGGATTTGGATACATCTTACTTGGAAATAGCAGCAGCTTCACTTGCGTTTATAGCAGCGATCTTATTAATAATAGTTGTTTTTAAAAATAGTACAAGTCCAATACTAGATGTAGAAAATCCTGAAGTATAGTTTGAGTTTAATTATTGCTTAAAATTTGATAAAATAATACACAGGAGTAAATATGAAGTTAACAAAAAAAATGATTATAGATATATCTGAACAAAAGAAAGAACCAAAATGGATGACAGACTTCAGAATTAAATCCTTTGAAAAATTCTTAGAATTAGATAATCCAGATTTTGGTCCTAAAATAGATGTTGATTTTGATTCAATTACTTATTATAAAAAAGTAGGTGAGTTTTCTTCTAATTGGGATGATGTTGAAAAAGAAATTAAAGATACATTTCAAGAATTAGGAGTTATAGATGCTGAGAAAGATTATTTAGATGGTGTAAGTAATCAGTATGAAAGTGAAGTTATTTATCATAACTTAAAAGAAACTGCTAAAAATAGTGGTGTTATTTTCTTAAGTACTGACGAAGCACTACAAAAGCATCCTGAATTATTTAAAAAACATTTTAATAATTTAGTGAAATATTCTGAAAATAAGTATACGGCGTTGAACGGTGCTTTATGGAGTGGAGGGTCATTTATATATATACCTCCTAATACTAAATTAGACAGACCACTACAAAGTTATTTTAGAATCAATGATAGTTTAATGGGACAATTTGAAAGAACTATTATTATTGTAGATGAAGGCGCCCAATTATCATATATAGAAGGTTGTACTGCAACAACTACTGCAGAGAATTCACTTCATGCTGGTGTAGTTGAAATATATGTTATGAAAGACGCTGAATGCAGATATAGCACTATTCAAAATTGGTCAGAAGATGTTTATAATTTAGTAACAAAAAGAAGTATTATTGAAGAAAACGGTAAAATGGAATGGATAGATGGTAATTTAGGATCTAAAATAACGATGAAATATCCATCATGTATTTTAAAAGGAGATAATTCTAAAGCAAGTTCTATTAGTATTGCGTATGCTAAAAACACTCAACAATTAGATGCTGGTGCTAAGATGATTCATTTAGGAAAAAACACTAAAAGCAATATCGTTTCTAAAAGTATAGCGACTGCTGGAGGAGAAGCAAATTATCGAGGAACTGTAAAAATAAGTAATAATGCTTTAAACAGTGAAGCATTAATTAAATGTGATACTATTCTTTTAGATAGTTCTTCTAAAAGTGATACATTTCCTAAAAATATAGTTTTAAATGATAGCAGTGTTTTAGAACATGAAGCAACAGTATCAAAAATTAGTGAAGAAAAACTTAATTACTTAATGAGTAAAGGTTTGTCAGAGAATGCTGCTAAAGAACTACTTGTAATGGGATTTATATCTGATTTTAAAAAAGAATTACCTTTAGAATATGCTATTGAATTAAATAGATTACTAAAAAACTTATAAATATATAAACTTTAAAAATCTGAAGATAAAAGCCTTCAGATTTTTTATTTTCTCTAAATCAAAATTTAAAAAAGTGGCTTTAAATACTGAAAAACCTCTCTTTGCACTATAATTTCAAACATGGTAAAACTTATTTGAAGGGAGGAATAATTATGTATAACTCAGTATATTTAATTGGTAGATTAACAACAGATCCAGAAACAACTAAAACAGAAAGTGGAAAAAAAGTTATGTCTATTAATTTAGCGGTTCAAAGAAGTTATAAAAATAGTGACGGTATTTACGAAGCAGATTTTATAAGATGTGTTTTATGGGAAGGAATCGCTACTAGAACAGCTGAATTTTGTCATAAAGGAGATTTAATTGCCATTAGAGGACAATTAAGAACATCAAATTATCAAACTGAAACCGGAGATAAAAAATATAGTACTGAAGTTGTTGTCGAAAAAGTAAGTTTTTTAACAACAAAATCTACTTATGAAGAAGAACAAGAAAAAAAGTCTAAATAGTTATTTTATAACATAGTATTTATTGGTGAATTTATGAAATATTTTAAATATTTATTGTTAATTGTTTTTGTGATTTTAAGTTTTTATTTTACAGATAAGATTATGATTTATTTAGAAAATCAAAATCCTATTATGAAAGAAATAATTACAAACGAAGATAAATATAGAGTTTTACCTGTAAATGCAATTATTAAAGACAATACAATTGTTCCTGGTATTAAAGGAAAAGAAATCGATAAAAGAAAAAGTTTAGTGAAAATGGACAGTTTTGGTTCTTTTAATGAGATGTTTATTATTTATAATAAAATTAAACCTGAAATATCTTTGGAAGATAATTTAAATAAAGTTATTATAAAAGGTAATCCTGGAAAAAGATCTGTTTCTTTCGTAGTCGAAGAATCAAAAATAACTGACTACTTTGATGAAAATGAAATAAAATATACATTAATAACAAATATAAATAGTGATTTAAAAAAACAAAGAGAATATTTATTAGGTGAAGAAGATAAAGAAAATATTAGTGATTTAAATTCTTTATTAAATAAAAATAAAGTTAATTCTAAAATATGTTTAGTAAATTATTCTAATATAGAATTTTGTTCAGAAAAAAAATACTTTATAGTCGCACCAAATGTAGATATGGGAATAAACATTACCCAACTTTTATCAAATGTAACTAGTGGCTCAATAATTTTAGTTCGAAAAAGTACTACAATAGATAATTTAAAACTTTTAATTCAAGAATTAAAAAAACAAGATTTAAATATAATATATTTAAGTGAATTGATTGCGGAATAAAACCAAAACTTGACTTATTAGATAATTATGATAAAATCTTTTTTAATCAATAAGAAGTTTAGGGATGAGATTGATGAAAAAAGAAAATTATATTTTAAAATTGAAATCATTAAATATTATCTTGGCTCATCTATGCCTAAATTTAATAAAAAGTCTATCACAAAGTATTACGTGTGAGAGACTTTTTTTGTTTAGGAGAAATTATGGAAATAAATGTTTTAATTAATAAAGTATTAAAATATAATAATAACTTAGATGAAATCATTATGATAAAAAAGGCATATTATCTTGCTGAAGAATTACATAAAGATCAAACGCGTCAGAGTGGAGAAGCATATATAACTCATCCATTAGCAGTAGCTATTATTTTATCAGAGATAGAAGCAGATGCTAGTACAATTGTAGCTGGTTTACTTCATGATATTGTAGAAGATACTGAATTAACTATAGAAGAAATCACTAGTATATTTAATTCATATATAGCGCTTTTAGTTGACGGAGTTACTAAGATTGAAAAAATGAATTTTTCAAGTAAAGATGAAGAAGTAGCAGGGAATACTAGAAAATTATTAAGTGGTATAACTGAAGATGTAAGAATTATTTTAATTAAGTTAGCAGATAGATTACATAATATGAGAACACTAGAATTCAAATCAAGAGATAAACAAAAAGAAAACGCTATCGAAACTTTAGAAATTTTTGTCCCTATAGCGTATCACTTAGGCTGTTATGATATTAAAAACGAATTAGAAGATCTAAGTTTAAAGTATTTAAATCCAGAGTCTTATTATAAAATAAGTGAAGAAAGAAAAAAACTTGAAAAAGATGCTACAGAAGATTTGTTAATAATGTTAAATAAAATTCATAATATTTTGAATGAAAATAGTATTCCAAATTATATAAAAACAAGAATAAAAAATATATATGGAATATATAAAAACAAAAAAGAAGGTAAAACATTAACTGAAATACATGATTTTTTATCATTGAAGGTGATTGTTGATACGATAAATGATTGTTATTTATCTTTAGGATATATTCATTCATTGTATCCTCCAATTCATGGAAAAATGAAAGACTATATAAGTTCTCCAAAAACAAATATGTATAGATCTCTTCATACAACATCTTTTGGAGAGGGAGAACAATTAGTCCAAGTTCAAATAAAAACCAACGAAATGGATAAAGTTGCATCTTTAGGATTAACTGCATATTGGCAAGATGAAGATGTAATAATGAATGATGAACTTAAAACTAGATTTCAATTTTTCAAATCATTAGTAGAAATAAATCAATCAACAGGTGATAATCAAGAATTTTTAGAAGAAATAAAAAAAGATATTCTAGGTAATAATATTTATATATATTCCCCAAAAGGAGATGTGATTCAGTTGCCACATGGTTCAACAGCCGTTGATTTTGCTTATAAAATCAATGATTTAGTTGGTGATAACATTGTAGCAGCAATAGTAAATGGAAATTATAAAGAACCATTAACGCTATTAAAAAACAAAGATATAGTAAAAATACTTACAGATGAATTATCTTCAGGTCCAAAAAAAGAATGGATAAGTCAATGTAAAACACCTCTAGCAAAAAGAAAAATATTATCCTATTATGATAAAAGTGTTATATCAGAAGACTAACGCATTTAATCACATAATAATGAATTAAATCAAAAATCTTGAAAAATCGTCATCTTTTTGCTATAATGAATTAACGCGATAACTTTTGTTAATTATATATAGAAAAGAGAGAAAAATAATGAGTAAAATTAATATATTTGGTATGGGTGGACTTAACGAAAATGGTAAGAACACTTATATCATAGAAATAGACGAGGACATCTTTGTTTTAGATGCTGGTCTAAAGTTTGCTAATGATTCAATGTTTGGAATTGATTATATTATTCCAGATTATGATTATTTAGTAAAAAATCGTAAAAGAATTAAAGGAGTTTTTATAACTCACGCACATCCAGAAAGTTATGGAGGAGTAAAGGACTTAGTTAGATTAATTCCTGAGATAAGAATTTATGCTACTAAGTATACGAGAAATCAAATGTTATTTGATGGAGTACCTGAAAAAAACATTACAACGATTATTCCTCATAGAAAAATAAATTTTGGAAAAAATAGTATTTTTCCAATTCAAGTTAACCATTCTGTTCCAGAAAGCGTTATGTATGTAGTAAATACTCCCGATGGAGCAATTTGTTATACATCTGACTTTATTGTAGATCCATCAATGATGGACGGATATCAAATGGATTTAGGTAGAATTGCTTATGTTGGAAAACAAGGAGTACTAGCACTTCTTTGTGAATCATCTTTTTCAGAAAAGATAGGTCACACAAGTCCGTCACATCATATGTCATCGTTTTTTAAAGATGTAATTAAAAAAAGCGAGAGTCGAATAATATTCTCAGTACTACATAGTCATTTGTATACTATAGAAGGAATATTTAATGCGGCTAAAAATTCACATAGAAAAATAGTTATAATGGGTAAGAAATTACAAAATATTATTAATATGGCTATTGATGAAGGATATATGAATGTTGATAAATCTTTAATAGGAGATTTAAATAATGTTAATGATAAGAATGCAATATTATTAATATGTGATGAAAGAGAAAAACCTTATAGCGTAATTGAAAAAATTGTTAATGGAAATGATAAATTTATTAAATTAACAAGTTCAGATACATTCTGTTTTGCAGAACCAAAATATGATGCTAATGAAAAAATATTTGTTAGAATAGAAAACGAACTAGCAATGATGGGAATAAAAATATTAAATATTCCTAAAGACAAAGGTATATCGCTACACGCATCAAGTGAAGATTTAATGATAATGATATCTTTATTAAAACCAAAATATTTTATTCCAGTAAAAGCAGAATATAGATATATGGTAGGTAATGCAAATTTAGCAACTAACCTAGGATATAAAGACGAAGAAATATTATTAAGACAAAATGGTGAAATAATTACTATCATTGATAAAGTTTTATCGAAAGATGAAAAACGCATCTTTATAGATGATATCTTAATAGATGGAAATAGTACTGATGATGTTGGAGATTTAGTTATTAAAGATCGTGAAATGTTATCAGAAAATGGAATTGTTTTAATAAGTGCAACATTATCTAAAAAAACAAAAGAAATATTAGTCGGGCCTGAAATTATTACTAGAGGATTTATTTATGTAAAAGATTCTAAAGAAATGTTAGATGAAATAAAAAGAATATCTGCTGAAGTAATAAATGGAAACGTTAGTAATAATTATATAGATTTTAATAATATAAAAACAGAAATTCGTGATAGGTTATCTAAATACTTTTATATAGAAACAGAATGTAAACCTATGATTATAGCAGTTATTCAAGAAGTTTAGTTTTCTAAACTTTTTTCCTTGCAATAAAAACTGTTTTTTAATACAATAAGAAAGAGAAGAGGTGTTATTGATGAAGAAAATTTCTCTGCTACCTGCAGATACTTATATTGTAATCAATAAGACCATTTTAACTGAAGTAGATCGTAAAAATATTATAAATTTATATGAACCAATTATAGGATCAATGGCTGTCAGTTTATATTTAACTTTATGGAGTGATTTAGATAAAAGAGAATTAATGAGTAAAGATTTTACTCATCATCATTTAATGACTTTATTAAAAGCAAATTTAAATGATATTAAAGAAGCAAGACAAGGTTTAGAAGCTGTCGGTCTTTTAAAAACATTATTTAAAACTGGAGAAAGTATTAATAATTATATTTATGAATTATATTCACCATTATCATCATATGAATTCTTTAATCATCCAATATTAAACATAGTTTTATATAACAACATAGGAGTAAATGAATATAATACTTTGATTAACTTATATAAAAAACCTACATTTAATTATACAAATTATAAAGATATAAGTTATATAATGAATCATACTTTTAAAAGTACTCCAGAGATAGGTTATAATAATAGTGATATCTTAAAAAAAGAAGTAGGTAAACCAGACATATTATCTTTAATTGATTTTGATTTACTAGTTTCAAGTATTCCAAATAAGATATTAAATGTTAGAGCATTTTCTAAAAAAACTAAAGAATTAATTAATAATTTAGCTTTTGTTTATAATTTAGATACTTTAAAAATGAGTGATTTAATTCGTTTAACCATTGATGAAAAAGGACTTATTAATAGAGATATACTACTAAGAGAAACAAGAAAATATTATGAATATAATAACAGTGGTGCTCTTCCAACTTTAATATATAGAACTCAACCAGAACATTTAAAAACTCCTGAAGGAGACTTATCTAATCGTGGTAAAATGATTTATATTTTTGAAAATACTACACCATATGATTTTTTAAGAAGCAAGTATAAAGATGTAAATCCAACTGCCAGAGATTTAAGACTTCTAGAATATTTAGCAGTAGATCTAGATATGCCTCCTAGTGTAATAAATGTTTTAATAGATTATGTATTAAGAATAAATAGTAATAAATTAAATAAAGCTTTTGTAGAAACAATTGCTGGTCAATGGGTTAGAATTGGAATAAAAACTGCTACAGAAGCTATGGCTATAGCTGAAAAAGAACATAAAAAAACTAATAAAAGAGTCTTTACTGCTAAAGAAGAAAAACCTTTACCAGTTTGGTTTAATGCTATTAATAATGCTAACGAAATAAGTAGTGAAGAAAAAGAAGAAATGGAAAATTTACTTAAAGATTTTAGATAGGAGTTATATATGCAAAATTTAAAGAATGAAACAAGGAAGTATCATCGATATGATTTAGATAATTTATTAAAATCTGCTTATGCTACCGCACTTAAAAATGTTGAATTTAAAAAATTAATAAATACATTAAAAGTAACTGAAAAGATTGCTATTAACTATACTACTAAATTAGAAAACACAGTAGAAGAGTTAAGTAATTGTTCTAAATGTAAAAGCATATACGAATGTAAAAATAAAGTAGTTGGATTTGTTAATTATCCTAAATTAATAGATGATAAATTAAATTTTAATTATGTTGCTTGTAAATATAAAAAAAAGGAATTGAAAGAATTAGAAAATATAACTACTGATTTTTTTGAAATGCCACTAGAAATAAGAAAAGCAAAAATGTCAGATATTAATGTAAATGATTCTAAAAGAGTAAATATCATAAAATGGTTAAAAAAATTTTATGATTCTTATAAAACAGACAAACATCAAAAAGGATTATATCTACATGGTTCTTTTGGTTCAGGAAAAACATATTTAATAAGTGCTTTATTAAATGAATTATCAAGAGACAAGCACATTGTAGTAATAATTTATTATCCTGAATTACTTAGAAATTTAAAAGAATCATTTGAAAATAATAACTTTTCAGAGCGTATTAATGAAATTAAAAAGAGTCAATTGCTCTTACTAGATGATATAGGTGCTGAAACTGTTACTGCTTGGAATAGAGATGAAATCTTAGGAACTATATTGCAATATAGAATGGATAATAAACTACCAACTTTTTTTACTTCAAACTTAACGCTAAAAGAATTGGAACAACATTTTGCTATAAATAATAGAAGTGAAGAAAAAATAAAAGCTAGAAGAATTATTGAAAGAATAAAACAATTAACTGATTATGAAGAATTAATTAGTGAGAATAAAAGAAGATAAACTTTTATTATCGTTTTTTTTATGAATATAAGTATTAGTTCTTGCATAATGAAGCAATATATTGTAAACTTATGTTAATAAGATAGGAGAGAATAATATTGAAAAATAAAAATAAAATTATTATCGGTTTAATTATGTTAGTGGTTACTTTTTTATCAGTTTATATTTATAACGTTAATGCAGCAACAATTACAGTTTCTAATAGTTGTAGTTGTAGTAGAGCTTATTTAACTGGTAAAATAACTTGTACCGGATGTGATAAAAATGAACTTCAGAAAAAGTGTAGTGGAACTTTAGGAAATACAATAACATACACTTGCACAAAAAACATGCCAGAACCTCCAGAATCAGGTGTATCAACTGACGTAGAAGCAGCTTGTAAAAAAGCGGGTGGTTGGTTAGTTATAAAGACCGGAAAATATAATGTTACTTATACCACTACATGTTCCACATTTACTAAGTATCTGGTTTCAATAAACCGTGCTGGCGGATCGCTTGGATCAAGTGATTTTACTTATGTGCATGATGGTGGTATAGGAGATTATATATATACTTCAGAAATAAAACCACAAATCAAATCAGTATCAATTAAGTTACCAACGTCTGGTACAAAGTCAGGATACACTTTTGGTGGAATTTGGACCGGAGCAAATTGTACAGGAACTAAATTAGGAACTTCTACAGCAATTCAAAGTTCAAGTCCAAATAAAACATTTCATGCTTGCTGGGTAACAGAATCTGCTAAAATAAAATATCAAGCTAAAATCATAACTGATGGCGGAACACTTGGTTCAAGTGATTTTAAATCAGAGCCAGGAACTCATACATATGATAAAGAAACTGCTTCAAGTGTTAAATCTATATCAGTTAAATTACCGACAACAGGAACTAGATCTGGATATACATTTGGTGGTATTTATACCGAAGCTAAGTGTAAAGGAACAAAAATGGGTGCAACTGTTACTATTCAATCAACATCACCTTCGAGAACTTATTATGCTTGCTGGATAGCAAATAATACAACTAAAAAGACTACAGTTCAAAAAGTACCAGCTCCACCAGTCGTTGAAGTACCAGTTCAAAAACCTTC
>CAYYOP010000007.1:10070-20238 GCA_964473435.1 uncultured Muribaculaceae bacterium
CAGTTCAAAAAGTACCAGCTCCACCAGTCGTTGAAGTACCAGTTCAAAAACCTTCTCAAATTGAAATAAATGATCATCTATATGTAGGAGATTATTCTAATGTGACATTTCAAGGAAGAATAGTTAACTGTGGTGATAAATTAAAAATATCAACTTGTGATACTAATTCAGGAGATCAACTTTGTAAAGCAGAATATGTTAATGGAGCGAAAGTCACAAGCACATTAGTTCATAATAATAAATTAACAAAAACTCCACCTAGTTGTACGACTAGAAATAATTATGTATCAACTGTAGGAGCGAAATTTTATACAGTAGCAGAAGATATTGGTAAAGAGAATTATGCGATGTTAGAGTGTAATGCTAAGGTAGTATTTAATGATATCCCTTCAAATGTTTGTATATATGGAAATAAAGTTAAAAATGGAGAAGACGACAATGTAAGAGAATATTGCTTAGTTAGTTATTTAGATGTACCAATTTATATTGAAAGAAATAAAATTTCTGATTATGAGGCTTATTGTTCTCCAACAACTGGAACACCACCAGTAGATCCGACACCTCCGACAAATCCAACTCCGCCAACAACGCCACCGACTACACCTTCATGTACACCGCAAACAGCGTTAAGAAATCAAACATCTCTTACTGAAAAACAAATGCAAGTTTGTTATACATATGAAAATAATAAAATGAGTGTTAATGGCGAGAGTGATAAAACTATATTTACTTGTGCTAAAGGATATCGTCGTACTGTTAGAGAAAGTACAGAGAATAATTCTTGTAATAAGTTAACATCAACAAGCGCTAAACAATCATGTTATAAAACATTTATATATAGTTGCTCATCTATTTCTCGTCCTAAAGTTCACGGAAACGGAAGTTTATCAACACCAGAAAATGTTGGTATGATATCTATAAAAGGCTATGATAGTGCAACTAATACTGGTTTAAAAGGTTATATAATAAATAGTGGTATTAGACCAACAAGAAACTTTAATTGGACACCATTTCCAAATGAAGAATATGTAACTTCAGAATTAAAAACAGCAGGAACACACTTTGCTTGGACAATGACAAATGATATGGCTATTAGTTATCCAATTATGTTAAGTGTCTTTAGTGATGACGTATCAACAACTTTACAAGATGTTGATATTAAAGGACCTAATGATGAGATAACATATACATATACACCTATTAAAAGCGATGATGAAATTGCTTATAATCCTGGAGTAACATCTAGTAATTATGTAAGATTATCAAATCATTTAATGAATGATTCACCTTTAGCAAGTGGTTTTGATATATTTAAAACAGCTTATGAATTAACTGTAGATAGTCATCAAGTAGCGATTCATGCAACTTTAACTAGTAGCGATTCTCGCTATGTTGAAGGCTATGAACCTCGTACTGTAAATTTAGAATATGGTCGTAATGTAGTATTAATAAAAATATTAAACAATAATGATAAAGAAAGAACTTATACATTTATTATTAATAGAAATGATAATAGAGAATCTAATAATGCTTTAAAAACATTAAAAACAAGTGTTGGAAATATTAACTTTGATTCTTATGTATCAGACTATACTGTATCTGTTCCTAAAAACTCTAAGAGTGTTAATATCAATGGTACTTTAGAAAGTGCTAAATCAGCATTTATTAAAGGTTATGAACCACGTAAAGTAGACTTAACTGAAAATGTTACATCTGCAGTATTAAAAACTATAAGTGAGGCAGGTATAACTAGAAATTATGTGGTTACATTTATTAAAACAGGTACTAAAGTATCAAATGATATAGCAGACAGTCCATATTTAAGTTCTTTAACAATACCAGGAACTGAAGTAATGTTTGATAAAGAAACGTTAAGTTATACAGTAGCAGTAGATTATGAAATCGAAAACATTCCAGTGTTTGCATTACCGGAAAGTGAAAACGCTATTGTTGAAATAAATGGTAATACTGGACTTGAAGTTGGTGCTAATAGAGTTGAAATCGTAGTAACCAATGGAAGTCATACTAAAATATATAATGTCTTTATTAATCGTAAAGAAGATGGTTTAAATGTTTCTGACAATACTAAATTAGAAATATTAACAGTTAAAGATTATGATATTAATTTTAATAAAGATGTTCATGATTATAGTGTTAAAATAAAAAGAGAAAAATCACTATTATTAGCAGCATCTCCACAAAGTAATCGTTCTGAAGTATATATGTACGGAAATAATGATTTAACTGCTTTCAGTACAATTAGAGTTAAAGTAATTGCTGAAAATGGAGATACAGGATTGTATTCAGTTGATATAATCAAAGATGCATATAATAAAAAGTTAGAAATCACTACAGCAATAGTTGGAAGTATTATTCTTGTTGGTGGTAGCATAATAGTAATAGTGAATAAGAAGCGCAAGCGACTTAAAGAATATAATGAAGAATAGGGGAAAATGAAGTGAGAAAAGTAAAATATTTAATAATAACATTAATTCTTTTGTTTCCTATTATCGTAAATGCAGAGGTTCAACACGATACACCAATTCGTTTGTTTGATACTGAAGCACAATGTCGTACAGAATTAGAGAAGAATGATGCAACAGAAAATGCAAGTGCAAGTAATGGATATTACTTAAGTTGTATAGCAGTTAGTTGTAGTGCTACTTCAAGAGTAGAACATAATGATCTTGCTCCACTAAGTAAAAATGTAAAGTGTGCAAATGGTAATGGAAATCCATTTACTAAATTAATCGGAACAGCAATTGTTGCTGGAGAAGGATTGGATGTGGGAAATATTTGTTCATTAGATGAGCAGGATGAAAACTTTTTCATATCTCAATATGCAACAGCAATAACTCAATATAACTGTTTACAGACTTCAACTGGTGATTCATACACAGGAACTCCTACTAATGGAGGAAATAATAACAATGGAGGAAATAATAACAATGGAGAAACTCCTCCAACAAATCCTCAAACAGGTATTAATACTTATTATATAATTTTAGGATCAACTGTTATGTTATTAAGTGCGGGATTATACGTTATAAATAAGAAAAACTTGTTTAAAAAGATTTAAATATTAATGATTATATGATATTATTAATATAAGTCTTGATAGAGAAAAGGTATCAATACGATATCTTTTTTTGAGAAATGGAGTATTATATGAAAAAAATAAACAAATATTTTTTATTAATAATAACAGTTATGTTTTTTACTGTTAATGTAGAAGCGGCTAGTTATAACACGCCAGTAAAGAGTGATATGACTTATAGTGAATGTATTAATTTTCAAGATAAAGTAATGAGTACTAGTGGAAATGGTTACTTTGGTCATTGTGTAAAAGCATCTTGCTACAGCGGTGTTTGGCAAACTCAATATTACATATCTGAAGATATGGTTAAATGTACTAATGGTAATAGCGCAAAGTATAATCAAGTAATTAACAACGGTTGTACACCTTATATAGGTAGATGTACACCAACTACTACAGTAAAATATTGTAGTACAGTATCGTTTTTTGATTGTTCTAAGACTTCTGAAGGAGAAATATACACTCCACCTACAGTTGCGCCACCAACTACAACAAGACCACCACTAACAAATAGACCAACAACAACTAAACCTATTACTCAAACGACTCCACCGGTTAAACAAAGTGATAATAACTTTTTATCTAACTTAGTAGTACAACCTGGAGAAATTAAATTTAATAAGTTTACTGAAACATATACACTAGGTATAACAGATGATGTTGTTTCTATAGAGGTTACACCAACCTTAGAAGATGAAAAAGCAAAGTTTATTGTTGAAAATAATATTGAAATTAATGTTGAAACACCAATTTTAATTACTGTAACGGCTGAAAATGGCGATATTAAAGTATATACAATTAATTTAAAAATAATTGAAGAGCAAGAAGTTTTAGATTCTAATTCGAAAATAAGTAAACTGAGTATAAGCGGATATAATATTAATTTCTCACCAGACAAAACAACATATTCAATAACTATTAATAAAGATATTAGTAAATTAGAAATAGATATAGATCTAGAAAGTGAAACTTCAACTTATGAGATAACAGGTAATGCTAATCTAAAAAACAAATCTAAAATAAACATTGTAGTAACTGCTGAAGATGGAACTAAGACACCATATTTAATTAATATTAAAAAAAGTAATAATATAGGTGGGATAGTAGTTGTTATTTTAGTCGTTGGTATTGCTGGTTTTGTAGGTTTTAAATTATTTGTAAAACTTACTTCTAAAGAAAAGGATTCTAATTATGAATATGAATAAAAAATTATTATTATTAATTATATTTGTTTTATTACTAGTGCCTAGTTATAAAGTTGAAGCCGCAAGAGAAAAAAATGTCACAGTAAATTGTTACTGTAGATTTGATGATTCTGGAGAAATAGTATGTCCTGATGACTGTACTAATGAATCTGTAGAAGAAGCAATTAAAATTGATTGCGGCGGAAGAAATTCAAATATTACTTCAGAAGTTAAATATTACTGTAATAGAAGAAAAGAATTATGGATTCCTATACGTGATTATGAACTGAGTGGTTCATCACCACTAGAAGCTTGTCAAAACTATCGTAATAATATAACTTCAGAAGAAGTTCCATTAAAAGTAACTGCTAGAGCTAAATGTGAGCAAGTAAGAGAAGGACTTGGAGAATTTATATGTGAAGAAAAAGAAGTCCTTACAGTTATTAGTTTTGCAGGATATATATTATTTTTTGTTAAATTACTAGTACCATTTATTATAATTTTAATGGGAACTATGGATTTTTATAAGACAGTAGTTGCTGATAAAGAAGGAGAATTAAATACTAGTGTTAAAAAGTTTGTTAATCGAATAATACTAGGAGTTATAGTTTTCTTTATTCCGACAATACTAAATGCTTTTATGTCACTGTTAAGCGATAGAAGTGAAACAATAGCGCTATATGAACAATGTGTAACTTGCATATTAGATCCAATATCATGTAACAACTAATTATCTATTTACACTAATAAGAAATATTATTGTTTAAATAATTAATCTGATGTATAATAATAATATAAGATAGGAGGAGTTTTGTAAATGCAACAAGCTACAGGAGAATTAAGTATGACGGCAATTGCTGTTGTTGCTATAGCAGCAATTGGAGTAGTATTTACTACTTTAATCTGGCCATCAATAAAAGCGAATATAACAAGAAGTACATATTGTACACAATCTCATAGATGTGATAATACGAGTGGTACAAGTCAGACGTGTTATTATTATGATGAAAATAACGTTGAACAATCCGTAATATGTCCAACAAAATAATAAAAAGGAAATGATGTAAATGAGAGAAGCCATAGGAGGAACGTGGATTTTTGGTATTGTTGTAACATTCATAGTTTTATTTAGTAGTTATTTAGCTATTTCAGTTAACTACTCTAAGGCTTTTCATGTAAAGAATGAAATGGTTAGTATAATAGAAAAATATGAAGGTTTCAATTCAACGACCCAATCTTCAATTGATACATATATAGCTGGTTATGGTTATGGAGTAAGAGGTTCATGTTCTAATCGTGGACAAGGTGTTGATGGAACTAATGGAAAATATAAATATTGTGTTTCATGTACAAGTACTAATGAGAGTTTAAAAAAATCTTATTATACTGTTACCGTATTTTTCAAATTGGATTTACCAGTAATCGGTAATATATTTACTTTCCCAGTTACAGGAACAACCAAGTCAATTCATTTTCCAACAGATGCAGGCACTGGATTAAGGTGCGATTAAGGAGTTTATTATGAACGTAATAATTAGTAATCAAAATAATAAAATAACAGACTCATTAAATATAGAAGTAATTAAAACTCTTTCTGGAGAGTTTTCTTTAGATGAATTGACTAGTCAACTAGTTAATTTTTATTATAATAAAATAGTTGTTGATATAACAGCAATAAAAAATCATTATGACATTACTAGTGTGATTAACTTTTTGAAAGGTTTTGAACCAAATAGAATAATAATATTATTAAATGATAGTGAAGTAGTTAATAGTCCTGATTTTTTAAGTAAAATAGTAGAAGAAGGTTATTATAACTTTACTAGAAACTCAGCAGGTGTTAACTATTTAATAGATAACCCAAATAGTTATGAAGATGTAAAACATTATGTTAGAACAAGTGATCCTTATTCTCTTAATCCTACATATTCTGCTGAGAGTAGTCAAAAATATGAAGAAAACAATTATGAACCAATTAAAGAAGAATCATTTGATAAAAATAATAATCAAATAATAATCGGAGTGCAGAATTTAACTGAGCATGCTGGTGCTACAACTTTAGCATACATGATGGTTAGACAATTAAAATATAATTATTCAGTCAAAGGAATCGAAATGAATAAGCAAGACTTTATTTACTTTCGTGATAATGATTTAGTATTTTGCACATCTATAGATGATTTCAAACTTAGATTAAAAGAATTTTCAAAAGTAGAAGTAATAATAATTGATCTTAATGATTTTGATGCTAAAGAATATTGTGATAAAATCCTATATTTAGTAGATCCGGGAGTTTTAAAATTGAATAAGTTATTAAAAAAAGATAGTAATGTTCATTCTAAAACTAGAAATGGAAAAATAATATTAAATAGAAGTTCTTTAAAAGAAGAAGATCTTTCTAACTTCGAATATGAAACGAAATTTAAAGTATTTTTCAATATAAATAATTTCGATGATCGAAGAGAAAGATTAAAAGTAATTGATGAATTTTTGTTTAATCTAGGATTTAAAAAACAAAATCCAGAGAATATGGGCTTTTTTGGCAATATTTTCAAAAAGAACTAAGAGTTTTGTTGACTTTTAGGTAATTATAATATAAAATTTAATTATATGTAAGGAGAGAGTGTGTAATGAGTAATTTAATAGTTTCAGCAGCAGTAGACATTGATCAGTTTTGTACAAAAACTTCAGAGATACTACAATTTCTAGGATGGGTGTTAACTTTTTTTAAAGTTGCTATTCCAGTATTAATTATTGCTTTAGGAATGTTTGATTTTGGTAAAGCTGTAGTTGCTAGTAAAGATGATGAAATAAAAAAACAAACTAAAATGTTAGCATATAGAGCTGTTGCAGGTTTAGTAATATTTTTTATTCCAACAATAGTACTATTTATATTTAGTGTTACGGGTAATTATGAAGAAGCAGAAGGTGCAGCTGGTTTTGAAACTTGTAGAGAATGTGTTTTAAAACCATGGGGTGACATCTGTAAAACAGCAGTTACCAATGCAGATAGTTAAAAAAAATTGTGAGACATCAAAAAAAATAAGTATTTAAAGAGAAAAATAGTTTTCTCTTTTTTCTTTATGTTTTTTTGATATACTTTTTAATAGAATCAACGAATAATATTTATCAATTTCTCTTTTATTTTAATATTTGTTTTAAATCCATTAAAAGCATATATTTGGAAGTTATTTCAACTAATTTTTTAGAACTACTTTTTTTATTGGAACAACATAGTTTTCTTAAAACTTTAGTTGAAAAACCGTTGTTGTTCTGGTATACTTTTAAGTATGAAATCATTGTTTTTTTAGAGTGAGGTTTTTTATGAAACGTAATAGTGCTTTTTTATTTATATTAATACTTTTTGTATCATTTTTCATAGGTTTTAGTGAAGTAAAAGCTGTTGAAACTTCTAATAATTATCAAGTGACATTTTTAGCTGATCAATCAGATGAAGTTTGTACTGGTTTATTAGGAGAAAATTTAAAAAAGGATTTAGAACAAATATTAAAAATTATGCGGGTAGCTGGACCAATCATTGTAGTTATTCTATCTAGTGTGGAATATATTACAGCTCTAACAAGTAAAGATGATGATGCATTAAAAAAGACTACTCAAAAGTTAGTTACTAGATTAGTTCTAATAATTGTTTTATTCTTTTTACCAGTATTATTAAATTTATTATTAAGTTTTATTGATAGTAAATATACAACGTGCATTAATTAGGAGGTCATATGATAAATTTAATTTCAACTAGTGGAATAATTGGTAGTACATTATTAAATACACTAAATGCTATTTTTCTTTGGATTGACCAAATAGTTTATTGGTTTATATCTATCGCTTTTCAAATTTTTGTAACAATAAGCGAAGTGAGTTTATTTAATGAGTCAACTATAAGAACTATTATTGACCGAGTATTTACTATATTAGGTGTTGTAATGCTATTTATTATGGCATACGAAATAATATTACTGATAATAAATCCTGATAAAGCAACTGGTGAGAATGGTGCAACTAAGTTATTAGGTAAAGTAATAACCTCAATCGTACTTATTGTTCTTTTGCCAACAATTTATAAATATATGCAAATACTACAATATAATGTAATTAGTTCTAATGTGATTGGAAATGTAGTAATAGGGAGTTCTTCTGCTGGAAATAATGATTATGACATTAGATCATCTGGAACTTCAATGGCTTTAACTATTGCTTCAGCATTTTATCATCCAGTATATGAAGGAAATGATTATACTTATTTATCTTGTATTAGTTTAGGGAGTGAAGCTCCTCAACCAATATGTCAAACATATATAAGTGTATATGATGACAGTTTAGAAAATGATAATCCAGGTGGTTTATTTGCTGACTCAGATTTACAAGATTTATTGAATCTAAATTTCTGGGAAAAACTTTTGAGCAATGAACGTCAAATGAAATACACTCCTATATTAAGTACGATAGCCGGTATATTAGCTATTAGAATGATAATTGCTTATAGTTTAGATATTGGTGTACGTGTTGCTAAGTTAGCGTTTTTACAAATTTTAGCACCACTACCAATTGCTCTTAATATAACTGAAAAAGGATCTGTTTTTGAAACGAAATGGTTTAAATCTTTAAAAGATACATACTTAGAAATATTTATGAAGTTAATAGTTATATATTTTGCAATGTTTGCAATTACTTTAGTACCTGAAGTATTTTCGAATATGTTTGCTGAAGGTGAAAATTTCATAATTCAATCATTTGCTACTGTTGCTGTTATCTTAGGAATATTACAATTTGCTAAAGATGGTCCTCAACTACTTAAAGATTTATTCAATATGGAACTTAACATTAGCATTAAGAAGAGACTTGGAGAAAATGAATATGCCATGCGTGGAGCAACAGCAGGTAGTGGTATTTTAAGAGGAGGCTTGCAAGGAGGCTTTACTGGCGCAGCTTTAGGTGCACATCAAGGCTGGAAACTAGGTGGCGATATAAAAGACCCAACTAAGATAGCAGGAGCAGGAAGAGTGGCAGCATCAGATGCTATGAAAACCAAACAAAACATTGCTTCTGAATTAGATCAATTTAAAGCACTAAAATTCGGTGGTTATGTTGACAAGAAAGCTACTGAAAGAATGAAAGACTTAAGAGGAACTGGTACTACTTTATTTGATCAAAGTTTAAAAGCTGCGAACGCTACTGAGGAATCTCGAAATGAATTTAGTAATTTATTAAAAGTTAGAACTGCAGTTGGTAGAGCTGAAGATGCACGTGACAATCAATATAATATAATTTCAGGTTCGAATGAAGGATTCGTTAAAGAATTAAAATCTTTAGCTTATACTAATCCAAACTTTGCTACAGATCAATTTATTTATGATGATAAAAACAATAAAATATATGCAGACGGAAGATATACAACAGCAGATGGTAAAACAACAACAAACGATGGCCAATTCCGACTTGCCGAATATATACGTTCTCAAGCCAATAAATCAATAGATAAACTTAAAATAGAAGAGTTAAAAAAAGTATTGTCAGATGAAAATAATTCAAAACATGCTGGTTTAACCTCACAAGTAAAATCAGTTATAACTGAATTAAAAGAAAATAGACACTTATTAGCAAATCCTATAGATAAAATAATTACAGCATATAATTCTGCTGGCGAAGATAGATTTTCAAAAACAGGAATTAAATTTGATAAAATTGAAGCGGGGGATTTAGATAAATTAGAAGCAAATCTTTTAAATGTAGATAATGCAGATTTAACTGTAGAAGTAATGGATTCTAAGATGAGAAGTGCGTTATCTGATGCAGTAGTTGAATTTAAATCAAAAAGAGATTCTGCATCAAAAGATACAAAAAAATAAAGGAGGAATAAAATGGGGAATAA
>CAYYOP010000008.1:0-19665 GCA_964473435.1 uncultured Muribaculaceae bacterium
TATCCAATTAAAATCAAACCTGGAAACTAAATTAGTTAACAACTTATTTACAGCGGGCCAAATAAATGGAACGAGCGGTTATGAAGAAGCAGCCAGCCAAGGATTAATAGCCGGAATAAATGCTAGTAGAAAATTAAATGATCTAGAGCCATTAATATTAAAGAGAAATGAAGCTTATATAGGTGTTTTGATAGATGATTTAGTGACTAAAGGAACCTTAGAACCATATAGATTATTAACATCTAGAGCAGAATTTCGTTTGATATTAAGACATGACAATGCAGATTTAAGATTAAGAGAACATGGTTATCATATTGGTTTAATTGATGAAGAAAGATATTTAAAGTTGAAAAATAAACAAATATTAATTAAAAAATTAACAAATGAATTACAAGTAAAAAAAATAACGCCTAAAAATATACCAAAATCAATATCTAGTAAACTATCAAATGAAATAACAACAGGTTATTCCTTATATGACTTTGCAAAACGTCCAGAAATCAAAATAAAAGATTATTTAGAACATGAATTAATTGATTCAGAGTGGACAACTGAGATAATTGAAGCTGTTGAATTTTCAATAAAATACGAAGGATACATTTCAAAAACATATAATGATGTTGAAAAATTATTAAAATTAGAAGAAAAACAAATACCAGAAGATATTAATTATGATAATATTAAAAATTTAGCTTCAGAAGCTCGTGAAAAATTAAAAAAAATACGTCCATTAACAATTGCACAAGCATCTAGGATAAGTGGAGTAAATCCAGTTGATATTTCATTGTTGGCAGTATATTTAAAGAAAGAATATGTGAAAAATGAATAAAGAAGAATTTAAAGAATATTTAAAAAAGTTAAATATAAATTTTACTAACGATCAATTATTAAAATTAGAAATTTATAATGAATTTTTAATTGAATATAATAGTCATACAAACTTAACATCTATAACTGATAAAAAAGAAGTTTATTTAAAACATTTTTATGATTCTTTAACAATTGTAAAAACAATAGATTTAAAAAAAATAACAACACTGTTAGATATAGGAACCGGTGCAGGATTCCCTGGAGTAGTATTAAAAATATTTTTTCCAAATTTAAAAGTAACATTATTGGATTCAAATAATAAAAAAACAAAGTTTTTAGAACAACTTATTGAAAAATTAAATTTAATAAATATAGAAGTAATAAATGATCGAAGCGAAAAATATATTTTAAACAAGCGAGAATATTATGATTTAGTGACATCTAGAGCAGTTGCAAATCTAAAAATTTTAACTGAACTTTCATTACCATATGTGAAAATTGGAGGCTTTTTCATTCCATTAAAAGGAGATAGTGATCTAGAATTAAAAGAATCTGAATATGCTATAAATATATTAGGAGGTCAAATAATGAAAATTGAAAAACTATTATTACCTATAGAAAACAGCAAAAGAATGTTAATAGTGATTCAAAAAATTAAAGAAACTCCAAAAGAATATCCACGAGTCTTTGATAAGATATTAAAAAAACCATTGAAAATAAAGCGAAAATAAAGTATTATATTGATTAGAATAGAAAAAGGGGCAAATAAATGGACGCTGTGCAAGAAATAAAAATGATTAATATAGATAATATAATTCCAAATCGTTTTCAACCACGATTAACTTTTGATGAGCAAGGACTTAATGAACTAGCTTCATCTATTAAAGAACATGGAATTATTCAACCTCTAGTACTAAGAAAATTAGGGGATAAATATGAGATTGTTGCCGGTGAACGAAGATATAAAGCCTCAACAATAGCAGGCTTAACAGAAGTACCTGCTATAATATCCGACTTTGATGATAATCAAAGCGCTGAAGTAGCGTTAGTAGAAAATGTTCAAAGAAGAAATTTAACTTCCATAGAAGAAGCAAAATCATATAAAAAAATCTTAGATAAGGGATACTTAACCCAAGAACAATTAGCAAAAAAAATGGGAGTATCTCAATCTACAGTTGCAAATAAATTAAGATTATTAAATTTATCAATACCAGTTCAAGAAGCTCTTTTAAATGAAAGAATCAGTGAAAGACACGCAAGAAGTTTATTACAGATAACTGATATAACTGCTCAAGAAAATATGTTAAATCGAGTGATGAATGAGAGAATGACTGTAAGACAGTTAGATACTGCTATAAAATCTACTGAATTACCAAATGAAGAATTAAAAATAGAAGAACCAATTGAAACTTTTCAACCAGAAGATCAAAAAGAAGAAATGGAATCAATAGAAACTATTCAAACAGAAAACCAAGAAGAAGAGATAGAACCAATGGAAACTTTAGATATATTTCCAAGTAATGAAATTCTAGAACCTTTAATAGAAGAACCAATTCAAAAAACAAGTAAATTATTGAATATCTTTGATAAACCAGATTATCCTTCATTAGAAGATGAGCAAGTTAATTTATCACTTGATCTTAGTAGTGAAGAATTATTTGAAGATTTAGAAGAACCAATTATTGATGAAGAAGTACGAGAATTATTAGAATTAGTACCTGAAACTTCAATTATAAAAAAAGAAGAACCAAAAATCGAAAAAAGAATTGTTGAAAATGATTTAAATTCAGTAATAACTTCTTTTAAAGATTTAGAATCAGAAATAAAAGAAGCAGGTTTTAAGATAGTAACTGAAGAATTTGATTTTGAAGATTTATATCAAGTAATTATAAAAATAGATAAGCAAGCTGAATAAGCTTGTTTTATTCTGTATTAAAAATCGGTTCAGAACCTTTTTTAAAATAAAATAGAATGCTTTTATTACTTTTAGTATCATACTGTCCTGTGATAGAATTTAAAGGTAAAGCAACAATATTTTCAGGCATCTCATACCAAGAACTTTCTTTCTCTTTCAAATTAAATTCAACTGTATCATACCAAATTTCTTTGATTTTTCTTGAATATGAAGAATCAAGTTTTTCATTAAAATCATTTCCGCTCCATACAAGCATTAAAATATCTGGATTATATCCAACTATCCAATAATCATGATCAGTTGTACCACTTTTAAGCGCAAATTTTCTCGATAATTTACTTCCTAATGATAATACTGTTGGTGTTGTATAATCCATGAAATGTGAATCATATGTCCCAGTTAACATTTCATTAATTATAAAAGTATAATTGACATCTAAAACATATTCTTCATTGCTTATGTGCTCATAAATTATTTTACCACTAGCATCTTCAACTCTCTTGATGAAAAATAATTCATTATAGATTCCATTATTAGCAAGAGAATTGTAAGCATTTGCAAAATCTAACATATTAAATTCATCAGCACCTAGAGCCAAGGATGGATTAGGATCAATATTAGACTTTAAGCCAGCCATTTTTAAAGTATCAATTAATACTTGTTCTCCTAAAAACAAATGTGTTTTTACTGCAAAAACATTATCAGAATAAGATAGTGCGGCTGCCATAGTAATATTTTTATTACCATATATATCAGCATAATTTGTAGGAGAATATTCTTTATTATCAGCAAAAACAAAACTAGTTAGTTCACTTCTAAATGTAGAAGCAGAAGTCATATTATTTTCTAAAGCACCATAATATAAAAAAGGCTTAATAATAGACCCAACTTGTCTTTTAGCTTGAGTAGCTCTATTATACTGACTCTTAGCATAATCAACTCCTCCAGCAAGCGCCATAATTCCACCAGTAGAAGGTTCTATAACTATACTTGCAGTTTGGACTTCAGCATTAGTAATATTCTTTATAATTGATTCTTCCATTTTTCTTTGGGTGTCAACATCCAAATTAGTATATATTTTTAAGCCACCAGATTTAATCAGAGATTTAGGAATCATTTTCAAACTATTTAACTCACTCAAAACAGCATCATGATAATACATTAGTGTTTGTAAATTATTAGTTTCTTTTTTTCCATAAATATCTAATTTTTGTTTAAATAGTTCATTAAGTTCTTTTTCACTGATATATCCATTCTTAAACATACTTTTAGCAACCGTTTGAGCTCTTTTAATACATAGATCATAGTCATTGATTGGATTATAATTTTCTGGACTTCTAGGTATACCTACTAAGATAATTGCTTCTTCTAAAGTTAAGTCACTGCTTTTTTTATTGAAATAAAATTGACTAGCATTTTCAATACCAAAATTACCTCTACCAAAATTAATAGTATTTAAATAACCTTCTAAAATCTCATCTTTATCATAATGAACTTCTAAATTTATAGTTAAAAAAGCTTCTTCAATTTTTCTTTCCCATTTTTGATCAAAGTCTAAATACATATTTTTCACATACTGCATAGAAATTGTAGAAGCTCCAGCAGTTATTTTATTCTCTTTAAAATTAGTAAATAGAGTTTTGCCTATTCTTAAATAATCAAAACCATGATGTTTATAAAAATTTTTATCTTCTATACTAATAATTGCCTTCTTTACATATTCAGAGATATCACTTAATTTAGCCCATTCTTTTGTACCACTACCTTGATATACAATCGCATCATTTCGATCATAAATATTTATCGCATTAGCGGTATTCAAAGAAATTTGAGGTGATAAGTATGCATATAAATATAGACCGACCATTATGAGAATGCCAGAAATAAAACAAAAAACACTAATTTTATATAAATAATTGATAGTTTTCATATTTCACCAATATTATTATGGATAAAACTAGAATTTTTATGCTAAAATACTTCTAGTGATTTAAATGAATAAAATAGAATTTTTGAAAAATAATATAAAACAAGAAGTAGATATGAATAGTATCAGTTTTAAAAAAGAAGAAATGCAAATAATTAGAGAAACAGATGAATCTTTAATTGTTTTGGATTTTATAAAGAAAAAATGTTACTTTACACTAAAATATGAAAACATAACTTTAGATATCAAAGTACTAGAAATGTCATATATAATAGAGAATAATACAATGATTTTTTCTTATACTTTAGAAAGTGAACCAGAAGTAAAAAACACTATAAAAATCAAAATAAAAGAGACATAATAATATGGTTGACAATATAATATATTATGATAAAATGGTACTGTTCAAAAAACGAATAGTTAGAAATATCTAGTATATTTCATTAAAAGAAAGGAAATATTATGAAAATAAAATTAACTCAAGAAGAGATGGATACAATGTCATATGATGATGTAGCAAATATAATACTACAAGCAGAAGGCAAAAAAATGAAGACACCAGACTTATTTAAAAAAGTCATAAAAGTATTAGAATTACCAGAAGAAGAATTTACTAATGGTATTGGTGATTTTTTTGAATTATTAGTAACTGATAAAAGATTTATTATGCTTGAAAATGGATTCTGGGACTTAAAAATTAATCATAGTTCAAAAGTTATTATGGATGATGATGAAGATGATGACGAAGATATTGATTTTCTAGATTCTGAAGAAGACGAAGAATTAGAAGAAGACGAATCAGAAGTAAATTATGATGAAGATTCAGTAGAAGACGATGATGAAGATGATTTAAAAGATCTAGTCATTATTAATGAATCAGACGAGGAAGACAATTTATAGCGACTCTTTTATTTTAAATAAAAAGAAAGAGGAGATAATATGTTAGAAAGACTAGAAATAATCAAAAAAAGATTTGATGAAATAAACGAAGAATTGATAAAACCAGAAATTTTACAAGATTTTTCAAAAATACAAAAATTAAATAAGGAAAAAAGTTCTTTAGAGCCTTCAGTTATTAAATATTTAGAATTATTAAATATATTAAAAGAGATTGAGGGTTTAAAAGAATTGATAAGCGACCCAGAGATGGGAGATATTGCTAAAAATGAACTTGAAGAATTACTAATTCAACAAAATAATATAACAAGTGAATTAGAAATATTATTAATACCAAAAGATGAAAATGATGGTAAAGATATAATTATGGAGATTAGAGGTGCAGCCGGTGGAGATGAAGCAAACATCTTTGCAGGAGATTTGTTTAGAATGTATTCTAGATATGCTGATCATAATAATTGGAAAATAGAAGTCAGTCATTCAGTTGAAGGAACATCTGGAGGCTTTACTCAATTAGAATTTTCAATATCTGGAGATAATGTATATTCTAAATTAAAATTTGAAAGTGGAGCACATAGAGTTCAAAGAGTACCAGAAACTGAAACTCAAGGAAGAGTACATACATCAACAGCTACTGTTGTAGTTTTACCAGAAATAGCTGATGTAGATATCGATATAAAAAATGAGGATATAAGAGTAGATGTATATAGAAGTAGTGGTAAAGGTGGCCAAGGAGTCAATACAACAGATTCAGCCGTTAGATTAACTCATATTCCAACCGGAATAGTAGTAACTTGCCAAAATGAAAGAAGTCAAATCAAAAATAAAGAACGCGCAATGGTTGTACTAAAGTCTAAAATTTTTGATATGGCTATACAAGAGCAAGAACAATCAAATCAAGCAAATAGAAAAAACAAAATTGGAACTGGTGACCGTTCTGAAAAAATTAGAACCTATAATTATCCACAAAATAGAGTAACAGATCACCGCATTAACTATAGTACAATGGAATTAGATAGAGTTATGGATGGAAATATAGATGGAATAATAGAAGCATTAATAACTGAAGATCAAAAAAGAAAAATGGAAGACAACTAATGGAAAGACCAGAGAATATATCTATTAATGATTGGAAATTACTTCAAAGAAAGCATCAAAATTTAGGACCGGTAATAAAAAAAATAAATAAAGGTTATCCTATTCCTTATTTAATTGGAGACGTAGACTTTTATGGGAACAGAATTCTAGTAAATGAAAATGTTTTGATTCCTAGATTTGAAACAGAAACATTAATTGAAAAAACAAATGATTATATTAAAAACTTAAAATTTAAAAGTTCATCATTACTAGAATTAGGAACTGGCTCGGGTTGTATAAGCATTTCTTTAAAGAAATTAAATCCCAAATTAGAAATAACTGCTATCGATATAAGTCGCAAAGCATTATGTTTAGCAAAAAAGAACGCAAAAATAAATAAAGTTAAAATTAATTTTATTAATAAAGATTTATTTAAATTAAACTTATTAAATAAATATGATATTTTAATAAGTAATCCTCCATATTTAATAAAAGGAGAAAATATTGATTCAAAAACAGAATATGAACCTTCAATAGCTTTATATGCTGATGAAAGTGGTTTAAACTTTTATATAAAAATATTCGAAATAGCTAAAGAATCCTTAAATAAAAAATTTTTAATAGCTTTAGAAATAGATGAAGATCGTAGTAGTGAATTAAAAAAAATAGCAAAAAACTTTTTTAAAACCGCTAAAATAAAATTAGAAAAAGATTTAAATAATAAAGATCGTTATCTTTTCATCTATAATGAATAAAAATTAAAAACACTTCCCATTATTAATTTGAAGGGAAGTGTTTTTAATAAAAAAAACATTAATATTTATTGCTCTAGTATTGATATCATCAGTTTATATAAAAGCAAAAACTGATGATATCGTAATTATTCCAGATCAATCATTAAGATTTAGAGTAATAGCAAATAGTAATTCACTTGAAGATTATAAAATAAAAACAGAAGTTAAAAATACATTAGAAAAGGAGTTAATAACTCTATTAACTCCTGCTAATACCCTATCTGAAACAAAAACTCTTATTTTTGAAAATTTAGATAACATAGATGAAATAGTTTCATCTGTATTAAAATCAGAAGAAATTGATTACAATATTAACTTTGGTGATAATTATTTTCCAAAAAAAGTTTATAAAGGTGTAGTATATGAAGAGGGTAACTATGAATCTTTAGTAATAACTATCGGAAAAGGAAAAGGTGATAACTGGTGGTGTGTCCTATTTCCTCCACTTTGCTTATTAGAAAAAAATGAAGACACCTCAGATGTAGAGTATCAATTTTATATATCACGAATAATAGACTATTTTAAATAATATACTTAATAGGAGGATTTTGTGTTAAGTATATTTTTAATTGGTTTAGCATTAAGTATGGATGCATTTTCATTATCTTTAGGTATAGGTACAATAGGGATTAACAATTATTATAAATTAATAATGTCTTTCTTTGTAGGAACAATGCACTTTATAATGCCTATTTTCGGGTTATTTATAAGTGATAAATTATCATCAGTATTTAAATTAAATTTTAGTTTATTTACTATAATTATTTTTATTTATACAGGAGTAATTATGATAATAGAAAAAAAAGAATTAAAACAAACAGTCAAATATAGTATTTTTAATTTATTATTACTATCTTTTAGTGTTAGTATTGATAGTTTTTCCGTAGGTTTAGGATTAAAACTTTATAATACTAAATTTTTAATCCCTTCTATAATATTTTTTATATGTAGTTCTTTAATAACTTATTTAGGACTAAAAATTGGAGAATATTCTATAAAACATTTAAAAGAAAAAGCTCCGATTTTAGGAGGATTGATGTTTATTATATTAGCTATTGTAAACATAATCAAATATTTCAGTTAATTATTTGACAATTAGCTAAATAAAATATATATTTAAAAAAAGAAGAAAATCCATTTAAAGGACGTGAATTATGAAAAAATTAATTATAAAAGGAAAAAAAGAGTTATCAGGAACAATAAAAATAGGTGGCGCTAAAAATAGTGTTGTCGCACTTATTCCTGCAGCGATGCTTACAGATGGTATATGTACTATTTATAATGCACCAGATATAAGTGATGTACATCTTTTAATAGAAATGTTAGAAATATTAGGATCTAAAGTAACTTTCGAAAATGAAACAATTACAATAGATAATAGAAATAGTAAAAATCAAAGAATTCCAGAAGAGTATGCAACTAAGTTAAGAGCTTCATACTATTTTATGGGAGTATTATTATCAAAATATAAGCATTCAGAAATATCCTACCCAGGAGGATGTTCAATTGGTTCTAGACCTATTGATTTACACGTAACTGGTTTTGAAAAATTAGGCGCTAAAGTAGATATAATAGATAATAAATATATAATAAACGCTGATGAATTAATCGGAAATGATATATTTCTAGATTTTTCAAGCGTGGGCGCAACTCTTAATGTAATGTTTGCTGCAGTTAAAGCAAAAGGCATAACACATATTTATAATGCTGCAAAAGAGCCAGAAATAGTAAATGTAGCATCGTTTCTTAATACTATGGGTGCTAAAATATATGGTGCTGGCACCAGCGAGATTACTATTGAGGGCGTAGAAAAATTAAATGGTGGAATAGTAGAAGTAATACCTGATAGAATCGAAGCAGGAACATATATGATAATAGGTGCTTTGCTAGGCAATAATTTAAAAATTGACGGAGTTATAAAAGAACACTTAGGATCTGTTTTAACTAAATTAAAAGAAATTGGTTGTGATTTAAATGTAGAAGGAACAACTGTTACTGTAAATAAAGTTAAATCTTTAAAACCAGTTAATGTCAAAACGTTGGTTTATCCAGGATTTCCAACAGATTTAGGACAACCTATGAGTACATTATTAACCCAATGTGATGGTGAATCATTATTTGAAGAAACAATTTATGAAAATAGAATGAGACATATAAAACATTTAAATGCTATGGGCGCTAATATCAAATTATTTGATCGAAGTGCTTTAATAAATGGAAAATCATCGTTAAAAGGAAGAACTGTAATAGCAACAGATCTAAGAGCTGGAGCGGCAATGTTAGTAGCAGGAATGATAGCTGAAGGAACTACTACTATTACAAATATTGAACATCTTTTAAGAGGATATGAAAAATTAGTAGAAAAGTTATCAACTGTAGGTGGAGACATCCAATTAATTGATACCAAATCGACTTAAATAAACATATTGCAATAATGAAGTTTTGTGATATAATAAATCAGTACGAATTTCTATAGCAATAAACGCTATGGCGGAAGGAGAATATTAATGAAAAAGGGAATACATCCAACAATGCAAAATTGCACTATTACATGTGCTTGTGGTGCATCATTTAAAACATTATCAAACAAAGATATATATAATGTTGAGGTATGTAATGAATGTCACCCGTTTTATAATAAAAAAGCAGGCGGACATAAGAAAACTGGTGCAGTTGAAAAGTTTAACCGTAAATATAATTTAGAAGACGCATCATAATTAAAATATTAAATTAACTAGTAATTTCTAGTTTTTTTTTGTCTAATTTGATATACTAATAATGGTGATAACATGAAAGTAGCAATAGGAACAGACCATAATGGTGTAGAATTAAAAAAACATATTATTAATCATTTGCAAATTCAAAAGATTGAAGTAATAGATTATAGTATAGAGAATGATCCGCTAGATGATTATCCTGATTTTGCAATAAAGTTAGGTCAAGCAGTATCTAATAAAGAAGTGGACCTAGGAATTTTAATTTGTGGAACAGGCATAGGTATGTCTATCGCAGCTAACAAAGTAAAAGGAGTTAGAGCTGCGCAGGTATCAAATGAGTTAGAAGCAGAACTAGCTAGAAATCATAATAATGCTAATGTCTTAACTTTTAGTTCTAAAAATAATCTATCAGATATCATTAAAATCATTGATGCTTTTTTAAATAATAACTTTAATAACGAAGAAAGACATAGCAGACGTTTAGAAAAGATTTCTAAATATGAAACAAGTGAATATAATGTATAAATCAGCAATTTATATTATATCGGTTTTATTATCTGTATACGCAATATCTGGAATCAATTTTAACAACTTTTTTAAAAAAAACAGAGAATTAGAAGCTAAAATATTTGTCATACTTTTAGCATTTTCAATGGGATATTTAATTGCTAATTTTTTAATAGATTTTTTAAACTATAGCAAGATATATTAAGGAGGAATTATAATTAAAAAATTAATTATAATTATTATATTTCTTTTACCAATAAGTATTAGTAGTTTTGTAGTTAAGTACAAAACTACTTTTTTTGATAAAAAGGAAAATAATAATATAACAGAGGAAATATATATAGAATTAACAGATAAAAATAAAACTCTCAATTTATTGGATTATATTATCGGAGTAGTGGCAGGAGAAATGCCAGCATTATTTGAAGAAGAAGCCTTAAAAGCTCAAGCAATAGCATCTAGAAGTTATGCTTTAAGTAAAGAAGTTGATAGTAATATAAAAATATCTTCAACAATTAATGATCAAATATATTTAACTAAAGAAGAAATGCAAAAAAAATGGGGAACAGAATATTCAAAATATTATGAAAAGATAAAAAAAATTGTAATAAGTACAGAAAATAAAGTTATGAAAAAAAATAATAAAATATTAAAAAGTTATTATTTTGCCATGAGTAATGGATATACAGAAAATTCAGTATCTGCTTTTAGTAGTGGTGACTTAATTAGCGTGGAGTCCAAATGGGAAACAGATAAATTAAGAAATTTTTTAGTAACTACCAAGTATACTAAAGAAGAAATCTTAAATGCATTAAATATTAATTCGACTAACTTATACTTTAGTGAAATTAACATTAATAAAACAAATCGTGTTGAAAACTTAAAAGTTAATGACATTATTTTTAAAGGTATCGAATTTAGAAAATTATTAAATTTAAGATCAACAGACTTTACAATAGAAGAAACACTAGAAGGTTATATTATAACCACTAAAGGATATGGTCATGGAGTGGGAATGAGCCAATATGGCGCTAATGAAATGGCAAAATTGGGTTATAGTTATGAAGAAATATTAAAACACTATTATAAAGATATAATTATTGAAAATATATAGTATAAAATTATAAAAATTACTCAAACTTCTACTAGGAAGGTGTTAAAATGAAGCCAAAATACAAATTAAAAAGTTGGGTAGTTTTATGTGTTTATATTATTTCGATTGGAGCAATAGCAGCCAGTTTATTTTTAGTAGGAAAAACATTAAAAACTGCTACTTTATCATATGATAACTTATCATATGTCTTTAGAGGAATAATAAAAAACAATGAAGTTCCTGTTGTTAACTATTCAAATGAAAATATTATCAAGCCATATGATAGAGAAGATGTAATAATAGCAAAAGGTTTTTATGACAAAAATGATGATGCGAAAATTCAAGAAAATGCACTAATACTTTATGAAAAAACATATATGCCTAATACAGGGATTTTATATACCAGCGATAAGTCATTTGATGTTTTAAATGTTTTAGACGGTACAGTTGAAGACATAGTAGCAGATGATATCTTAGGAAATATAGTAACAATAAAACACTCAAATAATTTAACTACAATATATCAAAGTTTAAATGAAGTAAATGTTATAGTAGGAGATATTTTAAAACAAGGTGATATAATCGGAACGAGTGGTATAAATAAAATAAAAACAGACAGTGAAAATATGCTATTGTTTGAGGTAGTACATAACGGAACAAATATAAATCCAGAAAAGTTTTATCAAATTAATATAAAAGATTTATCCTAAAAACAACCCCTAATATATATACTTTATTAGGGGTGTTATTATTAAAACAAGAATCATTAATGAGGCTAAATATATTATTGCAAATAATGCTACTCTTAGAGATACTGCAAAAAAATTTAATGTTGGAAAAAGTACAGTACACAAAGACGTGAATATTAAACTTAAATATATTAATAAAGACTTATATAATCAAATCAAACAAATAATGGAAGATCATATAAAAACTCGCCATATTAAAGGTGGCGAAGTAACAAAATTGAAATATAAAAAACTGAGGAAGTGATACTATCTATATAATAAAATTAACGGATAAATATATATACATTTTCAACAAAAAGAATCAAGAACTACTAAAAAAAGAATTAGATGAGAAAATAATAAAAAAAAACAGAGTATATGACATAAAAAAATTAACAAATATATTAAATAAAGAATTAAATAAAAACTTAATAAACAACAATTTATTTAAAATAAAAATTAAGTATATATTAAATAAAAGTTTAAGTCCAGCAGAACTTTTCTGCTTTGAATATGTTTTTAAGAACATATTAAATGTAAATTATAAGATAATTCATGAAGAGGACCTATTAAAAGAAGAAAATGAAATTATTTTATGGGAAAATTATTTATATATCGATTCTAAGATAATTAATATCGAAGACGACAAAAAATTAAAAGAAAATTTAACAAATGAAAATTATATAATATTAGGAGATAGCAGTAACTGGACAGAACATAGAAAAAAGCTTGAAAACACATTAAATAAAAAAGTTTTAGAATATGAAAACAGCCACACTATACTTTACGAAAGAGTATAGTTTTTAATTTGTTTTTCTTATAGATTTATAATATAATTAAAATAGAGGGAAGTGTAAAAAATGAAGGTGGTAGACGGAAACATAGCCTGTGCTAATATGGCATATAATCTTAGCGAGATTAGTTTTATTTATCCAATAACACCATCTAGCCCTATGGCTAGTCAAATAGATTTATTAAGTAATTTAGATAAAAAGAATATATTTAATGATAAAGTTGAATGTGTAGAAATGCAAAGTGAAGCAGGAGCATCGGGCGCCTTTCATGGTGCTTTGATATCAGGAACTTTAGCATCAACTTTTACATCGAGTCAAGGTTTACTTTTAATGTTGCCTAATATGTATAAAATTGCTGGAGAGATGTTACCTGGAGTTATACATGTAGCTGCGAGGAGTATTGCTACTCATGCATTAAGTATCTTTGGTGACCATCAAGATATTTATGCTGCAAGACCTACTGGATTTGCGATTCTAGCATCTACTAATGTCCAAGATGCTCAAAATTTAGCTTTAATAGCTCATTTATCAGCAATAGAAAGTAGTATACCTTTTCTACATTTTTTTGATGGTTTTAGAACGAGTCATGAACTTAATGTAATAAAAGAAATAGATAAAGAAACTGTTGAAAAACTTGTAAACAAAGAAAAAATAAAAGAATTTAGAAATAAAGCATTAAACTCTGGAAAAGTAATAACCAGAGGAACCGCACAAAATGAAGATGTTTATTTTCAAATAACTGAAAGTAAGAACACAGTTTATAATAATCTTCCAGATATAGTTGCTTCAGAAATGCAAAAGTTAAATAAATTAATAGGAACTAACTATGCACCATTTAATTATTATGGTAGTAAAAATGCAAAGTTTTTAATAATTGCAATGGGTTCTGTATGCGACACTGTAAAAGAAGTAGTTGATAACCTTAATAAAACTAACAATGATTATGGCTTAGTAGAAGTTCATTTATATCGACCATTTAGTCACCATTATTTAGAAAAAGTCTTACCAAAAACCATACAAAAAATAGCGGTTTTAGATCGCACTAAAGAACAAGGAAGTATTGGAGAGCCTTTATACTTAGATGTAGTCTCAGCGCTAAGAGAAACAAATTATGATATATATGGAGGTAGATACGGTTTATCTAGCAAAAATACTACTCCTAATGATATATATGATGTATTCATGATGTTAAAAAACAAACCTCAAAATAATTTTACAATTGGAATAATAGACGATATAACAAATACTAATTTGCCAAATTATGAATATAAATGTAATAACGATTTTACAGAATTTAAAATATATGGTTTCGCCTCTGATGGTATGGTCGGTGCAAGTAAAGACATTATAACAATATTAGGAGAAGATGATTATGTTCAAGGATACTTTGAATATGATTCTAAAAAAAGTGGTGGAGTTACAATATCTCATTTAAGAGTTTCAAAAGACTTAATCAAAGCACCTTATTATGTTGTTAATCCTGAGTTAATTGTTGTATCCAAAGATGAGTACTTTCATCAATTTGATATGATATCTAATATAAAAGAAAAAGGAAAACTTCTAATAAGTACTGAGAAAAATGAAGAAGAATTAAATAAATTCTTACCTAACAATGTTAAAAAGATAATAAATGAACAAGAAATAGAAGTTTATATTATAGATGCTGAAAAGATAGCAAACGATAACAACATTGGTGGAAAAATTAGTTTGATATTAGAAGCAAATGTATTACAACTTCTTAATTATTCAAATTATAAAGAAGTATTATCTAAAAGTATTAAAGAAAGATTTAAAGAAAAAGGTTCAGAAATTATAGACGCTAATTTAAATTGTCTTGCAGCAAGTAAAGAAAATTTAAAAAAAATAAAAATAAATAATGAAAATTCATTAAATATAAAAGAAAATAACACTGTTTTTTCAAAGATAAATGCTCGACAAGGTAATTCATTAAAAGTAAGTGAATTACTTAGATTTACTGATGGAACATTTCCTGGAGGAACAACTGCAGAAGAAAAACGAAAAATCAGTAAGGTTATCCCAAAATGGGATCCAACAGATTGTATCGAGTGTGGAATTTGTTCGTTTGTATGTCCTCATGCTGTAGTAAGACAATTCTCATTGAAAAAAGATAGTAAATATAGCATATATGCAAAAAATTCTTTTGATAAAGATCGAGATTTTATGATATCTATTAGTGAAGCAGATTGTACAGGTTGTGGGTTATGTATAAAAGAATGTCCAAAAGATTGTTTCTCTGTAGGAACTTTTGACGAAGAAAAACAGAAAATTGCAGATGATTTATTTAATGGTCATATTAATCCTCAAGTACCAACTAACAATATTAGAGGATCACAATTTAAAAAACCATTATTTGAATTTTCAGGAGCGTGTGCAGGTTGTGGTGAAACTGCTTATATTAAATTATTAACCCAATTAATTGGAGAAAAATTAGTCATAGCGAACGCTACAGGATGCTCTAGCATCTACGGGGCATCGTGCCCTTCAATGCCATACAAAGTATCGTGGGCTAACAGTTTATTTGAAGATAACGCTGAATTTGGTTTAGGAATTTTAGCATCTTATAAAAAATTAAATAATAGAATTAATCAAAAATTAAAAGAAAATCAATCATCAGATGGAAAAGATTTCTACCAAAGATGGTTAAGCGCGAAAGATAATTATGAAGAAACTCTATTATTAAAAAAAGAAGCTTCTAATTATCTACCAGAAGATTTAATTGATTATTTAACTCCAAAAAGTGTATGGACTATAGGCGGTGACGGATGGGCATATGACATAGGTTTCGGTGGTATTGATCATGTTCTATCTAGTGGAGAAAATGCAAAAATCTTAATTTTAGATACTGAAGTTTATTCCAATACTGGAGGTCAAACAAGCAAATCTAGTCAATTAGGTGCCGTAGCAGAGTTTGCTAATATGGGCAAGAAAACAACTAAGAAAGATTTATTTAAAATTGCTATGAGTTATCCAAATGTATATGTCGCTCAAATAAGTTTAGGAGCAAACATGATGCACACAATTAGAGTTTTAAATGAAGCAGAAAATCATGATGGACCATCTATTATAATTGCCTATTCACCTTGTATTGAACACGGAATAAGAGGCGGACTAGTAAATGCAGTAGATCAACAAAAGTTAGCTGTTGAAAGCGGATATTTACTTTTAATGAGATATTTCAATAATACTTTACATTTAGATTCACCAGAGCCGAAGTTTGACAAATATAAAGATTTCTTAATTAGTGAAACAAGATATAATTCTCTAAAAATAAAAGATGCCATCTTAGCAGAAGAATTATTAAATGCAAATAAAGAAGCAGCAATTCAAAGATACAATTACTATAAAGATTTATCTGAGTTTAATAAAGATAACTAACAAATATATTTAAAGAATGCTGAAATGTATTCTTTTTTTATGTTATAATTTCAATATAACTTTAAATAAAACAAAAAAAGAAGCTGCCCCCTGAGGTCAGCTTCAAAGAATAAAAAGGGGTTGGCTAGTGTGATACTAGCACCAATTCGCCATAAAGTGAATTGGTGCTTTATATACTATAGTAAAAAGATTGGTTTGTCAACTCTTTTTATTAAGTTTATGTAGAATTTAAGGAGGAAAAGATGCTAGAGGAAATAAAAGGTGTTGGACCTAAGATATTAAGTGAATTAAATAAGTTAAATATCTATAATTTAGAAGAACTTTTAACATATTACCCGTATCGATATAATCATTATAAACCACAAAACATAATAGATGTAAAAGAAAATGAAACCGTTGTAATAACTGGAATAATAGAATCACTCCCAAAAATAGCGTTTATAAAAAGAAACTTTAATAGAACTCAGTTTACTTTAAATACTGGTTCAGAAATAATTAATATAGTAATTTTCAATCGTGCTTTTTTAAAACCTAATTTAAATATAGGAAAAACAATATCAGTTATTGGAAAATATAATAAACAAAAAAATATGTTTACAGCAAGTGACATAAAACTAAAACCAATCATAAAAGAAGAAGTAGAGCCAGTATATCACTTAGGAAACGGTATCAAAAAAGCGAACTTTATAAAAATAATAAATAATGCATTAGTAAAAAACATTTATTTACCTAGTTATATACCAGAATATTTAGAAACAAAGTACAAATTTATAGATAAATTAACTGCTATTCAAACAATACACAATCCAAAATCATCAAAACAATTAAAAGATGCAATGTTATTTTTAATATATGAGGAATTATTTATCTTTATGTTAAAAATAAATTATTTAAAATTAAAGAATAAAATGAATATTAATGGAGAAATAAAAACATTTAATGATAAAAAAGTTGATCAATTAATTTCTAACTTACCTTTTGTATTAACTGAAGATCAAAATAATGCTATAAGTGATATAAAAAGAGATTTTGTTGAGAATAAAAGAATGAATCGACTTCTTCTTGGAGATGTAGGAAGTGGTAAAACAATAGTAGCGTTTATTTCATTATATATTAATAATTTAGCAGGATATCAAGGAATATTAATGGCACCTACAGAAATACTAGCAATTCAACATTATAATAATATCAAAAAAACATTTAATAACATTAATTTAAACATATATTTATTAACAAGTTCTACTAAGATAAAAGAGCGCCGAAAAATATTGGAAAACCTAGAAAATGGAACAATAGATATTTTAATAGGTACTCACTCTGTATTAAACGAAGAAATAATTATTAAAAAATTAGGCTTAGTAATAACAGATGAACAACATAGATTCGGAGTAAAACAACGACAAAATCTTCAAAAAAAAGGAAAAGAAGTTGATGTGCTATATATGAGTGCAACACCAATTCCTAGAACTTTAGCTTTGACTATATATGGTGACATGGATATTACTGAAATAAAATCCAAACCACTTAATAATAAAGAAGTTAAAACTAAATTAGTTAAAGAAACAAAAATCAAGGAAGTACTAACTAAAATGATCGAAGAAATAAAATTAGGACATCAAATATATGTTATAGTACCACTAGTTGAAGAAAATGAAGACCTAAATATGGAAAATGTTCAATCTATTTATGATAAATTGAACGATGCTTTTAATCATAAAATCCCATTAGACATAATTCATGGAAAATTAAATTCAAAAGAAAAAGAAGCAATAATGAATAAATTTAAAGAAAATCAAACTAAAATTTTAATATCAACCACTGTTATAGAAGTAGGTATTGATGTTAGTAATGCAACAATGATGGTTATATTTAATGCTGAAAGGTTTGGATTAGCAACTCTTCATCAATTAAGAGGGCGTGTCGGGCGAAGCGATTTACAAAGTTATTGTTATTTAATAAGCAACTATGATTCAGAAAGATTAAAAATAATGGAAGAAAGCAACAGTGGCTTTGAAATAAGTGAAAAGGATTTTGAACTAAGAGGTACCGGAGACTTATTTGGTATTAAACAAAGTGGTGATATGAACTTTAAATTAGCAAATTTAAAAAACGACTTTAAAATTTTATTAAAATGTAAAGAAGATAGCGAAGAATTTTTAAAAGATAATTATGAAAACATAGATTTATATCCACATCAAAAGCGAATAATTGATAGCATAAAGTTTATAGATTAAAATAAAATTATACAAATGGAGGAAAAATGAATACAAAAAAATTAAAAAAAGAAGCAAAAGAAATTTTAAATAATAATTTAGGAAAAATAATAAAGCCTTATTTAATAATAAGTATATTAAGTTTCTTATTATTACTAATATTTGAGTCTCCTGAAAGAAATCCAATTCAAGACTTATCAATAAATATTATAACAAGCATTATATTATATCCACTTAATATAGGTTTGATTAGTTATATATTAAAAATAATTAGAAAAGAAAATCCATCAGAAAAAGAAATATATAGTTTTTATAACAAATTTATATACTTAGCAGGATTAACGATTTTAATTAGTTTATTTACTACGTTATGGTCTTTCTTATTTATCATACCTGGAATAATTGCATCTATTAATTATACTATGGCTCCATATTTAATAATTGATTATGACGAAGATCCACTAAGATGTATTGATAATAGTAAAAAAATGATGAAAGGCTATAGATGGGATTATTTTAAATTTATATTAAGTTTTTTCGGTTGGTTTTTCATATATATTTTTGCATTTTGGTATATTACACCTTACATAATGATTTCAAGAACTCTTTATTATGAAGAACTCAAAAAAATCACTGAAATAGATTGACAAAAAAATGAAAATCTTATATTATTAACTTAGGCATGGTATTAAATCATGCTAGATATCTTTAACGATTTAATGTTAGAGCATATCAACCAAAACCCCCTGAAGACCGCTAGTAAATAGCGGTCATTTTTTTGTCTTATTTTATAAGGG
>CAYYOP010000009.1:0-301 GCA_964473435.1 uncultured Muribaculaceae bacterium
GATATAGACCCTTTTAAAAAAAATAGTACCAATTCATATGATCAATCATTTGTAGAAGAAAAAGATTTGTGCTTATTAATAACACCTTATAAAATAAAATTTAAAAACCACTTATTTACGTAAGTGATTTTTTTTATCTTTTTTAAACTAAAACATATTCAAAGTTAATTAATTCTAGATGTGGATTACTTAATCTTTCACTAAATGAATGAATAACTTTTGCCATCTTTAATCCTTTCTGTATGTAATATATTTAGTAAATAAAAACCCTATATAGGGGCTTTGTTGTTTTCATGGTGGC
>CAYYOP010000009.1:311-10830 GCA_964473435.1 uncultured Muribaculaceae bacterium
ATCTCTTTTTTAAATAAACATCCATGGTAGCAAATGCCTCATTTACTTTGTTATTAAGTTTAATAAAGCTATTATATATAATATAAGTATATATTAATAAAATAATAATAATTGCACTAATTATATAAAACCACATATAGCCTCCTTCTATAATAAGAGTATATCAAAATATTAGTTAAAAAACTATAGAAACTATAAAGTTTAACTTTACAATTTCTATAGTTTTATTATATAATTTCCATTAATTAAATTTAATAATTAAAAAAGCCCTTGAATAAAGGGAATTGATTCATTCTGGTGGCTCCAGCTAGAATTGAACTAGCGACACAAGGATTTTCAGTCCTCTGCTCTACCGACTGAGCTATGGAGCCAAAATGGCGGTCCGTACGAGATTCGAACTCGTGATCTCCTGCGTGACAGGCAGGCATCATAGGCCTCTAGACTAACGGACCAAAATTGGTTGCGGGAGTAGGATTTGAACCTACGGCCTTCGGGTTATGAGCCCGACGAGCTACCGTGCTGCTCCATCCCGCGATAACAAAAAAATAATATTGGCGGAGGAAAAGGGATTCGAACCCCTGCGCCGGTTGCCCGACCTGTCGGTTTTCAAGACCGATCCCTTCAACCAGACTTGGGTATTCCTCCATAATTCCCTCTTGGGAACAAATAGATTATAACATAATCACTATTTTATAGTCAACCGTTAGAAGCTTAAATTTTCAAAAAAACGTTGAAATCGACCTAACTAGCTATAAATTAATCAAAAAAATTGCATTATGTATTGATTTAATCATTTAATTTATCAAAATTAATATAATTTAATGGTGAGTTTATGAATTCAAATGAAAATTTAAGTGCATATCATAGTAATATGCCATATCCAGAAATAAAAGTATCTGGAAAAAATGAAGAGTATGCTAATTTGTTAAGATATGACTATGTTGGTTTTGTAAGTGAAATGACTTCAACTTCTCAATATATGTACCATCATATAGTAGTAGAAGATATTGACCCTCAAATATCCAATATGCTTAGAAATATCGGTTTAGTAGAAGCGCGTCATTTAGATATTTTAGGTAAATTAATTTTTTTATTAGGAGAAAAACCTACTTATTTTGCTGGAAATGATTTCTGGAATGGAGAATATATATTTTATGGCAATAATATTTTAGAACAATTAGAAGCAGATTTACAAGGAGAACACGATGCGATTGAAAATTATCGAAAAAATATTGCTTTAATAGATGATCCATATATAAAAGCGATATTAGAAAGAATAATATTAGATGAAGAAGTTCATGTAAAACTTTTTGAAAAAGCAATAGAAAAAGTTAAAGCAAAAGAATCACCTGTAGAAACTCTTACTGATGTAATAGAACAAAATTTTCCTCAAAAAAATTCAACAACATTTTAAAAATATAGATATGAAAACCATATCTATATTTTTATATTAATTCTAAAGTTATGACTAATTGTTTTGTCTTATCATTTTGATCGCAAGTAGTGAGAATTAAAATATTTTTATCTTTTAACTTCTCAATATTAATACTTCCGTTTTTAACTTGCCTTTCAATTACAGTAATAATATAAGTATATCTTTTATTATCATAATTAATATAAGCATAATCATTTAATTTCAATTGATTTAAATCTTTAAAGTAAGAAATATTACTGTTACCAGAATGTGCTGCTAAAATTAAAACGCTGTTTTTTTTATCAGGCATTTCTGAAGGATAAATAATTTCAATATTACTATCAACATTATTACTTTTGTTTTTATAGTAATACAAATTTTGATTTAAATAAATAATTGGTATTTCAATTTTAGCGAAGTAGGGTGTATTAATAGGTGAAACTTTCAAATTAATTTCTTTATTATTTATATTGAAGACTGTTTTATTTTTATTGTTAGATATTGATAAACTCATTAAAGATATAACTATTATAATAATTATTTTAAACTTTTCTTTTTTCTTTTTTAACATTAAAACTAATATTTGATATTATGTATATATTATAATCAAAGGGTCTTATAATATTTAAACCCGTTACAGGAACTTTAACTTCTATATTATCAATAACTATATCTTTATTTATTAATGACTCTTCATCAATAAAAGTTTTATTTTCATCTTTTAATTTAGAGTAAATTGTAATAGAATGATTTAAATTGTTCTCATTTATTTCAAAATAATGTTTTTTTGAATTATTCATATATTTACTATTTATATTTTTTTCGACTAAATAATAACTTCCGTATTTTTTAATAATATCAAATGCATAACCATCTTCGTTAGTATTAATTTCGCTTACTATATTATTTTCTATATCATAAATTATAAATGTAGAACCTTCAATACCTTTTTTTGTCTCTTCATCTATGTTATTTAATGTAATACTCGCACTTTTTACTTTTAAGTTTATTTTTACAATACTCGTGTTCAATTTTCCAGGTGCTATTAAATCTTTTTGCACATGACTATACAAAATGATATTATCTTTAAAATTGTCATATTCTTTATATAATTCTAGTTCATAATTTCCTACTTTTGTTGCTTCAAAAGTTAATTGGTTATTATTATTTTTAATAATTAAATCTTTATTTTCTTTGTAACTATATTGGTAAGAGTTATCAAAAACAAATTTTTGTTCATTTAAGATTGTGTAAGACTCATAATAATTAAAATTATTATGTTTGTATATCATTTCAAATAATTCTAATTCTTCTTTAATAAATTTGTCCTTCAATATAATTTCATTAGATATATCGATATAATTAAATTCCCATTCTGGCTCAATAGTTTTCCATATTGCCATTTGGGTAACTATATACCAGAGATCATCTCTGTGATCATGTATTGAATCAACATAACCATATCCATAGTACATAAGTAATTTTATTATATTAAATTGTTCTTCTGTAAATTGAATATGATCTAAGATATCGTCTCTTACAATTTTATGATATGACGGCTGATTTGAAAAAAAAAGCGCTGGTTCGATAGAGTATAACCACTGATCATCTAAGTATCTTATATAAAATTCAGGCGATTTCGTCCAAAAAACATAGTTATTATGAACTGCCTTTATTCTAAAATCGAATTTACTTGTCTTTATTGTTAATACTTCTGTAGCATCAACTTTTTTTATTAAACAAAAATTAAATAAAGCGATAAGTAATATAAAAGTGTAATATTTCTTTCTTTTCATTATTCCCTCCTATTTATATACTTTATAAATTATAAATAGATTTCCTTTTTTCTTTATATAAATAGTGCTATAATTGAAACAAGAGGATGGTGCGCTATGCTAAAATTAAAAGATGTATCTAAGTTTTATTATAATAAAGGAATTATATCGAGTGGATTTACCAAAGTAAGCGTTGAATTTAAACTAGGTGAATTTGTAGTTATAACCGGTGAGTCTGGTTCCGGAAAATCAACATTATTAAATGTTTTATCAGGAACAGATTCATATGAAGAAGGGGAATTATATATTAATGGTGCCGAAACTAGTCATTATTCTGAAATGGATTTTGAAGACTTTAGAAAAAAATATATTGGAAATATATTTCAAAATTTTAATTTGGTAAATAGTTATACAGTTTATCAAAATATTGAATTAGTATTATTAATTAATGGATACAAAACAAATGAGATAAAAGAAAAAATATATAGTATATTAAAAGAAGTTGATTTATATGACTTTCGTAAAACTAAAGTTTCTAAATTATCAGGTGGACAAAAACAAAGAGTTGCTATAGCAAGAGCTTTAGCAAAAGAGACGCCAATCATAATCGCGGATGAACCTACTGGTAATTTGGACAGCCGTTCAGCTAAAAGCGTTTTAGAAATACTACATAAAATTTCAAAAGATAAATTAGTTATTATAGTCACTCATAATTATGAGGCAGTAGAAAAATATGCAACGAGATCTATTAAAATGCATGATGGAAAAATAGTAGAAGATAAAAAAATAATAAAATTAACTGAAAATATCCCTCCAACTGCTAGTCAATATAAAAATATAACTTTAGCAAATAAAATAAAATTAGGACTAAGAAATACTTTCAATATTATTCCAAAATTTGTTCTTATGTCTTTAGTTTATTTATTTATTATAATCGCACTTTTGGCAGAATATTCTTCTTTTAAAAAAGCTGAATATGAAACTAGTAAAATGGGATACAACTCCTACTTCCAAGAAAGTAGTGATAAAAGAATCATCTTACAGAAAAAAGATAAAAGTTCATTTACAGATGAAGATTATGAAAAGATTAATAAGTTAAATAATATTGATTATATTGTTAAAGATGATTTAATTTTAGATAATAATATATCTTTTTCAAATGATGAAACAGGATTATATTTATATGGTACTGTAAAAAGTATTGATAGATTTGAAGGTCCACTTGATTTAGGTAGAATGCCTGAAGCAGATGATGAAGTAATAATAGAAGGTAGAAAAGACGATTATTATATCTCAAATAGAAGTGAAGATATTTTAAAAAATGTTTTAAATTTAGAAGATGTTTATTCTGGTGGAGAATCTAAAAGACCACATAAAATAGTTGGCATCAAATTCAAAAAAGATACTAATTTTCATGGACAATATAATTTTTATGCGAGTTCTAAACTTTTAAATACAGTAAAAGAAATGGCTAACTTATATTATAGTTCTTTAGATGTAACTCTATCTGGTAAAAATTATAAAACAGATAATTGGAACCCATTTATGAAAATAGAAGCTAATGATAATGTTCCAATAGGTTCTGCATATACAAGTGGTGAACTTGATTATAGTTGTTTTAATAATAGTTGTAAAAATAAAACAGTAACAATAACAAATTCTAATGTTTATTATAAGTTAATAAAAGATGTTAAAGTAACAAAAACATATGCTAAATATAATTTTACCAGTATGACTGGTTTAAAAAGATATGAGGACCATAATGGTAAAATATTTATAAATCCTAATGATTTTAGCGATTTATTTGATAAAAATCATTATCAAAGTTCACTGTTTATTAAAGATATAAAAGAAATAAAAACAACTAATCAAGAATTACAAAATTTAGGCTTTAAAACTTTATTAGTAAAAGATACATTAGTTAATTGGGATGAGGCTGGTAGCCAAGTCTTAAGAATTCTACAAGTTATAGTAACAATTATATTAATTGTAGTTATGTTCTTTATATCATACTTTATAATTAAAATAATATTAAAATCCAGAAATATTTATTTTACAACAATAAGAATACTAGGAGCCTCTAAAAGAGTAAGTAAACAATTATTAGATATTGAATTATTAGCAATTGCTAACTTAGCATATTTTATAGTAATTGGATTTTTATCTTTAACTTATTTTGAAATATTTAAATTATCTTATGTAAAAGATTTAATGACTTATATTAGTCTTAGAGATTATATTTTAATTTATGTGATATTAATTGCGATGACTCAATTAATATCAAGTAAGTTTGCTAAGAGTTTATTTAAAAAATCAGCAATGAAGACATTTAATGAGGTGGTATAACTATGATAAGATTAGAAAAAGTTAATAAATATTTTAATAGACGTAAAAAGAATGAAATACACGTTATTAATGACACAACTTTAAATTTTGATAAAACAGGACTAGTTGCACTTCTAGGTCCTTCTGGATGTGGAAAAACAACTCTTTTGAATGTTATTGGTGGTTTAGATAAAGTTAATAAAGGAAAAATCTATGTTAATAATCAAAGAATTACTCGAAAAAGAGTAAATAAAATAGATAAAATAAGAAATTTAAATATTGGTTATATATTTCAAGATTATAAATTAGTAGATAATATGACTGTATTTGATAATATTGCTTTAGTATTAAAAATGGTTGGAATAAAAGATAAAAAAGAAATTAAAAAAAGAGTTAACTATGTTTTAGAAACTTTAAACATATATCGTTACCGTAATCGTTATGCGAATATGTTATCTGGAGGAGAAAGACAACGTGTAGGTATCGCTAGAGCAATTGTTAAAGATCCGGATATTATAATAGCCGATGAACCTACTGGTAATTTAGATTCTAAAAACACTTTAGAAATAATGAATATTATTAAATCGATTTCTAAAAATCGTTTAGTTATCTTGGTTACACATGAAAGAGACCTAGCAGAATTTTATGCATCTAGAATAATAGAGATAAGAGATGGTAAGGTAGAATCAGATTATATCAATGATAATGTTGGTGATCTCGATTATACAATAGAAAATAATATTTATTTAAAAGATTTTAAAGGACATAAAACAATTAAAAATGATAATATCAATGTTGAATTTTATTCTGATGGAAAAGAAGATATAAATTTAGACATAGTTGTAAGAAATGGAAACTTTTATATACGTAGTAATTCATCAGAAAAAATTCAAATTATAGATGATTCATCTGGAATTGAACTAATTGATGACCATTATAAAAAAATCGATAAAAGCGTTCATCATAAATATGAATTTAACTTTAGTGAAGTGATTGATAAAAATATCAAAAAACATTATAGTTCAATTTTAAATATATTCACTTTATTTATTAATGGCATAAAGAAAGTATTCGATTATAGTTTTGTAAAAAAATTATTATTATTAGGTTTCTTTGCTTCAAGTATGTTTATATTATTTTCATTATCTAGAATATTCGCCGTTTTAAATATTGATGATAAAGACTTTGTAACATACAATAATAATTATCTACAAATAGTTACAAATAAAATAAATGTAGATGATTATATAGAGTATGAAAAGAATGAAGAGGTTAATTATTTAATACCAGGAAATTCTAGAGTAAGATTAAATATGAAACTTCACGATCATTATCAAACTATTCATGCTGAAGGAGGATTAGAAGGTTCTCTATCCAGTACTGATATGTTAAATGAAGATCAATTGATAAGCGGTAAAATGCCTCAAAATGAGTTTGAAATAATATTAGATAAAAGCGTAGTTGATAGATTATTTGAAGAAAAAACTGCTCAGCAAGCTGGAATACTTTCTTCAGAACAATTGCTAGGAAGAGAAATAAATTTAGAAGATAAGATGAATCTTACTATTGTAGGAATAGTTGATTTAAATAGTCCGTCAATATACGTTGATACATCTCAATTAATAAATATTATTGCTAATGCAACTTCCCCAAATGATGATTATTATATTAGAGGAAATATAATGACAACTACAGTCTATGTTGGATCAGAACAAGAAAATAATACAAACTTTTTAGATTATAATTTATTAAAAGATAAGATTGTTTTAAAAAGAGGAAAATTACCTGTAAATGATTATGAAGTAATTGTTAATTATGATCGAAGATACGAAATGCCTTTAAATAAAAAAATAGAAACTAAAATAAATAACAATAAATTAAAAGTAGTTGGATATTATACTACAGAAAATAGTGATACTTATTATTTAATTAGTCCGAATACTTTAAAATATAATGTTATAAACAACTCTCAAAACATTACTATTTATCCTAAAGATAAAAATAGAGGATTAGATACTTTTAGAGAATTAGGTCTTAATGTAAATGATACTTACGATTTAGCAAAAAGTGAATATAAAGAAAATATAAAAGCATCTGTAATAAGCACTATTGTTGTTTCAGGTATAATCATTATAATTTCATTAGTAGAAATATTCTTAATGATTCGTTCTTCATTCTTATCTAGAATTAAAGAAATAGGAATATTTAGAGCAATTGGTGTTAAAAAAAGTGATATTTATAAAATGTTCACAGGTGAAATAATTGCTATTACATCAATGGCGTGTATAAGTGGTATTGCTTTAATGACTTATATAATTTATGTACTAAGAGAGATAAACTTTATGAAACAAGTATTTATGATAAATCCGTTAATTATAGGTTTAGCTATAATTATATGTTTTGTATTCAACTTAATCATTGGATTAATTCCTGTATTTAATACAGTTAAGAAAACTCCAGCACAAATATTAGCAAGACATGATTTAGAATAATATTGATTTATTAATTCATAATATTAAAAAGAGTTATAGGTAGACTCTTTTTTTATAATCGATTTTAGTGTATAATTAAGATAATAAAGAGGAGGTTTAATGAAAACAGAATTACAAAAAATGGATGAATATTTTAGAGTGTTGAATTATTTATCTTGTGCACAAATATATTTAAAGGATAACTCTTTACTAAAAAGACCTTTAAGGAAAGAAGATATTAAGGTAAAGTTAATTGGCCATTGGGGTAGTGCTCCAGGTCAAAACTTTATTTACTTGCACTTAAACAGAATTATTAATAAATATGATTTAAATATGTTTTATGTGTCTGGTCCGGGACATAGTGGTCAATCTATGATTTCAAATGCATATTTAGAAGAAACATATACTGAGGTATATCCTCAAATGACTCAAGATGAAAAAGGATTAACTAGATTATGTAAACTATTTAGTTTTCCTGGAGGAACATCAAGCCATGTTTCACCAGAAGTTCCTGGCTCAATAAATGAAGGTGGAGAACTTGGTTATAGTCTTTCTCATGCTTTTGGAGCGGTTCTTGATAATCCTGATCTAATAGCAGCTTGTGTAGTAGGTGACGGAGAAGCCGAAACTGGCCCACTTGCAGGTTCTTGGCATGCTAATAAATTAATAGATCCAATTAAAGATGGAGTAGTATTACCTATTTTACATTTAAATGGATATAAAATAGCAAACCCAACAATTTTAGCTCGTATTCCTGAAGAAGAATTAATTAAGTATTTTGAAGGTATGGGATATCGTCCATATATAGTTTCGGGTGAAGAACCAGAAAAAATGCATAAAAAAATGGCAGATGTTATGGATGAAATAGTATTAGAAATAAAGAATATTAAAAATACAGCAAAAGCTACTAATAATACTGAAAGACCAATATGGCCTATGGTTATTTTAAGAACACCTAAAGGATGGTTAGGTCTTAAGAACTTTGAAGATAAAGTAATAGAAGGAACATTTAGAGCTCATCAAGTACCAATACCTGGTGGTGATAGTGAAGAAAATATAAGATTATTAGAAGAATGGTTAAGGAGTTATAAAGTAGATGAACTTTTCGATGAAAATGGAAAGTTAGTAAGTTATTTAAGAGAACTAGCGCCTACTGGAAATAAAAGAATGAGTGCAAATCCACATACCAATGGTGGATTACTATTGAAGGATTTAAAGATTCCGGATTATACTCCATATGGATTAAAATTTAATAATCGTGGAGAAATAAATGCTAGTGATATGAACGTTCTTGGAACTTATATTAGAGAAGTAGTTAGAGAAAACTCTAATTTCAAAATATTTGGTCCAGACGAAGCAATCTCAAACAAGTTAGGACCCGTTTTTGAAGTAACTAATCGAAAGTTTAATGCTGATACTTATGAATATGACGAATTTTTAAAAAGCGACGGTGCTGTTATAGACAGCATATTATCAGAACATTTATGTCAAGGAATGCTTGAAGGATATCTTTTGACTGGAAGACATGGATTTCTACATAGTTATGAAGCATTTATTCGTATTCTTGATTCAATGGCTTCACAGCACGCTAAATGGTTAAAAATGTGCAGTGAAATATCTTGGCGGAAAGAAATAGCATCGCTTAACTATATTTTAACAAGTCATTGTTGGCAACAAGATCACAACGGTTTTACCCATCAAGATCCTGGTTTCTTAAATCATTTAGTTACTAAAAAACCAGATATAACCAGAATATATTTACCTTGCGATGCTAATACACTATTATCGTGTTTCCACCACATAATTGGTACGAAAAATTATATTAATATTATCGTAGCGTCTAAACATGACAGACCACAATGGTTAAGCATGGATGAAGCAAAAGTTCACTGTGCTAAGGGGATAGGTATATTTAACTGGGCTAGTGATCAAAACCCTGATGTTATTTTAGCTTGTGCAGGTGATACTCCAACCTTAGAGGTATTAGCAGCAAAACAAATATTAAAAGAAAACATTCCAGAAATAAAAGTAAGAGTAGTAAATATTATAGATTTAATGAAACTTGTATCTAATGAACATCATCCACATGGATTAACAAATGAGGAATACGATGCACTATTTACTAAAGACAAACCTATAATATTTGCATTCCATGGATATCGTGATCTAATACATCAGTTAACTTATAAACGTACTAATAAAAATCTTCATGTACATGGATACATGGAAGAAGGAACAATAACAACACCATTTGATATGCGAGTTAAAAATAAATTAGACAGATATAATTTAGTATTAGATGTTTTAAAATATGTTGACATACACCCTTCAAAAGAAGAAATACTAACTAAAAAATGTAATGAAACATTAAAATATCATGACAAATACATTAGAGAACACGGTGTTGATATACCAGAAGTAGTAAACTTTAAATGGAATTCAAAATAAAAAGACTTAGTCTTTTTTATTTGACTAAATCTTTAATTTTTCCATCATATATTAATTTTAAATTTTTTAATTCAACTAAATCTTTA
>CAYYOP010000009.1:10930-18092 GCA_964473435.1 uncultured Muribaculaceae bacterium
TTTAAATTTTTTAATTCAACTAAATCTTTAGGTTTAATTAAAGAATAGTCTTTATTAAAATTGTGGATTCCAGAATCTATTAAAACCTTTCCGCAAAATTGACTACATACATAATGATATTTTCTTTTATAAGTTAAATTAAAATTTATCATTGGTAATCCTTTAATATTATAACGATATTTAGAAGCGTTATTAATATAGGTATCGTGAATAATTTGATTCAATTTATTATATTGTTCTTTTGTTATTTCCAATTCATATATTCTAGAAATAGATTTAGAATATATATCACTAATTAACTTTAAATCTTCGTTAACGAAACCTGCAGGTAAAACTCTTCGTGGATTTTTTCTTCCGAAAGAATATACTTTTTCAAAGTTATCATCTAAAACAATGCTAACATGAACATATTTTTCGTCAGAAAACAAAGTCAAAAATTTTGAAAATAATGTGCCAGTATATGAAGACATAATATATATTTTTTTCATAAACACTCCTTAAAATTAAATATTAGTCTAAAATTATTTTTGAATTTGCATCATCCTCTAATAACTCAGGGTTTTGAATAATATGTTCAAAGACTTTTAAAGATTTAATAAAATAAAATCCATCTGCTATTCTTTCATCTAAATTTGTTCCAAATTCACACATTTTTCTAATAACGACTTTTCCATCAATAACAACTGGTTCATCTTTTATTTCCCCAATTGTTATTAAAATAGAATTAGTTCCAAAGTCAGTTAAATTATGATATATAGCACCACACTTTATACTTCCTAGATTAGATACGAGTATAGTAGAGTGGTAAATAGAATCTTTAGTTAAAGATTCAGGGATTAAATCATGATTATCTGCAAATTTTACCATTCCTATAATAATACTTTTTAAAAATTTAGGTAATCTACCTATAGTATCCATAAATTTATCTGCATTGTTAAGTTTACTACTACGAATATTTTTAACCTCACCAGAAATCTTTTTTCTTAAAGTGTCTAAATTATCATTCTCTTTAATTGTTATAACTGAAAAATTTTCTTCAGAATCGTCAGTAAACTCTCTCTTTGCTACAAAAGAAATTTTAACATCATTACGATCATAAAATCTTTTATTTATAATAAAACGATTTAATAAAGGTCTATTATAAACAGTTTTTCCTAATGCAGTACAAAACATATGAAAATATGTTGTTTTATTATCTTTATCATTCTTTTTCAAATTTTCATAATATTCAACTAAATTAGTAACATCAATTTTTTGATTGATATAAACATCTGAGTCTGCTCTTAATGGCTTTATATGGGTTATTAAACCATGCATTCCATCAATGTTTTTAACTCTAGTACTATCTTTTCTATTACGCATAACTTAATATACCTCTTTCTTTTTTTTAAAGACAATAATAGTATTCTTTTATCACCTATAATTTAATATAATTATAACACAAATTATTTTATTGACACAAATAATTTACAATGATATAGTAGTTCTAGATTTATTCTATAATTTATATACCTTATGTGTTTTTAAATTTTATAATTAAATCATTAACAAAGGAGGTATATTAAAATGACAGACAAAAAAATCACTTGTATTACGTGCGGAGAAGAATTTGAATTCACTGCAGGAGAACAAACTTTTTATAATGAAAAAGGTTTTAACGAACCAAAAAAATGTAAAACTTGCCGTGATGCATCAAAATCAAGATCAAATAGACAATCATTTAATCAAAATTAACAAATGTTAATTTTTTTTATGAGATAATTTATTTTTATAAATAATTAATAAAATAAAACCAACAATTATTAACCATATATAATATATAATAAAATTTAATAGTGAGAAATCTACTTTTTCTTTTAAATATAAATTACCATCAGTAATTTTTTTATTTTGATAATAAATTGATATACTGCCAATAGGTTTACTTAAGTTAGTTTTAAAACTAACACTTTTAATTTTATCAATCTCAAATGAGATATCATCTTTATTATAATCTTTTGGTATTAAAAAATTAAAATCATTATCTTTGTAAATTAGATCAACTTTTTTATTTTTACTATACTTTGTATTAATAGAAGTTATTACTTGATTTTTTTTTAATAATTTTTGATAACTATAATTATCAAAGTAGTAATTATAAACTTCTAAAGCATCTGTTACATTATATGGATAACGATTATTCATAACAGGCGCATTTGTAGTAATTAAAAGTAATTCTAAACCATCTTTTTCAGCATAACTTAATAAACACAAGCCAGCTAAATTAGTATAGCCTGTTTTACTTCCTTTAATAATACCAGTAGACAAATCATATTTGTTTTGATAATAATTTAAAGTGCTTCTAAAAGTTAATCTTCCATTATTAGTTGTATATTTACTTGAATTAAATATTTGAACAAACTTCTCATTTTTAAAAGCATATAACATTATAGTTAGTAAATCTTTTAAAGTTGCTTTTTGTCCTTCTTCATCTAGTCCACTAGTATTAGTAAAGTATGTATTTGTAATATTCAATTTGGTCATTAAATCGTTCATTTTATTAACAAAGTTTTTCTCACTTTTAAAAATATTGATCGCTAGGGCATTAGTTGCATCCGCACCACTAGGAAGTAATGCTCCATATAACAAATCTTCATATGTTACCGTTTCGCCTAACTTAAAACCAGCTACTGAAGCATCTGCTTCTTCAAGTCCAGCAAACACTTCTTCTGTTAGAACAACTTTATCGCTTATGTTTTCAATATTTTCTAATGCCACTAAAACAGTAACTATTTTAGTTAATGAAGCAATTTTAGTATCATCATTGCTATTTTGCTCATATATAATTTTATTATCTTTTAAATTATATAAAAGAATATTTTCAGAGGAAGTATCTAAATCCCATGCTATTACAGAAGAAGCAAAAACAAAAAAGAATAGAATTCCTGTCAATATATATTTTTTCACATTATCCCAACTTTTCAAACTATTTATGTTAAAATGATTATATCACAAAAAGAATTAATTAAAGGAGATGAAAATTTGGAGTTTATCATTTGTCGAGACGAAATAACTGGAAGCAAGTACGCGAATAATATTATAAAAAAACTCTTAATGATTAATAAAGATATAGTTTTAGGATTAGCAACAGGAACAACTCCTATGAAGTTATATGAATTAATGATACAGGATAATCAAAAAGGAATTACTTCATATAAAAAAGTAAAAACATATAACTTAGATGAATATGTAGGTTTAAGTGAAGAACATTCTCAAAGTTATAGATACTTTATGAACAATACTTTATTTAATTATTTAGATATAGATATAAATAATACCTTTGTTCCAAAAGGATTAGGTGACACTACAAAAAACATAGAAGATTATGATAAAATTTTAAATAAATTAGGTCCTGCTGATATCCAAATTTTAGGAATAGGTAGTAATGGTCATATTGCATTTAATGAACCTGGAACAGATTTTAATCTAACTACCCATATAGCTAAATTAACAGAAAGTACTATAAAAGATAATTCAAGATTTTTCAATAATATAAATGAAGTACCAACAGAAGCTATTTCTATGGGAATCTCATCTATTTTAAAATCAAAAAAAATAATTTTAATAGCATTTGGCAAGAATAAAGCCTCTGCTATTAATGAATTATATAGTGGTCAAATAAATATAAACAACCCAGTTTCTTCATTAATTGGTCATAAAGACGTAATTGTTATTTGCGATAAAGAAGCAGCTTGTTTAATCAAAAAATAAAGAAAGTTTTTATACTTTCTTTATTTTGTAATTATGCTTTTATATAAGTTGTTTTCAATTAAATCATTATGGGTTCCTGATACAACTAACTCACTTTGATCTATTAATAATATTTGATCAGCTATTTCTAAGAAATCAACTTCTTTAGTTATTATAATAAGAACGTGTTTCTTTTTATATGTCTTTAATAAATCAATTATTTTAATTCTCGTTTCTTTATTAAAATTATCAAAAGATTCATCAAATAATAATATTTTAGAGTTCTTGATTAATCCTCTAGCAATACCTAAAAAATATTTTAAGTTATTAGTTAGTGGCAAACCATTAGTGCTTATTATAGTATCATAACCATCTTTTAACTGCATAATTTCTTCGTGTATTTCTAATTGTTTACAAATCTTTATCGATTTAGAGAAATCTTCATTTATCATACTTAGATTTTCTCTAATACTCATATTGAAAAAAGTTGGTTCTTTATTAACTAAACTTATGTTATTAAGATAATAATCGTTTTCAAATAAATTTATATCTACGTTGTCAATCGTTATATTTCCTTCATGTTGACGATTAAGTTTTAAAAGTAAATCAAATATACCTGTTTTTCCACTACCAGATTTACCAGTTATTACATTAATTGTATTAGGATCAAATTTAAAACTAAGATTATTTAAAGTAGGGTTATCTCGATATCCATATAGAATATTTTTAAATTCAATCGTTCCATTTATATCTTTATTATATTTTTTAGTGTTTTTCGGTTCATCACTAGTAAACTCAATTAATTTATAATATCTATTTTTAGCAACTTTAAACTGACGAAAATTAATGTTGAATGTTGCTAATTCCGTAAAGTTCTCTATTAATTGAGCATAGTAATTATAAATTACTAACAAAACTCCTATAGTCATCTGTCCTTTTGAAATTAATATAAATCCATATATAACTAAACCTAATCTAAATAAATCAATTAATAGAGTTCCACCAAATTTATAACTATCTTCAACAACTCTTTGATTTAAATAAGACTTTGTATAACTTTTTGTATACTTAGTTCCTCTTTCTTTTATTTGTTCAAAAATATTAAAATTTTTAATTTCCTTAATACCTAAAAAGAACTCAGTAATAACATTAGTTTTACGATCTAACTCATAGGCTTTCTTTTTGTTAACTTTTTCTATTTTAATACTTGAAAAATATAATATTAAGAACGCTACTAACGTAACAGTAGTTCCTGTTATACCTACAAAAAAGTTAATAGTATAAAAATAAACGAAAATAATAATAAATTCAATTACCCTTATACTTCTAACGACAAAATTACATAAAAAGTCAGACATAATATTAATATCATTATTTAAAATGTTTATATACTCACTATTACTTATTCTTGATAAACTAAACAAAGAATTGTCGTGAGTACTTTGGAGAGCTACGTTAGTATAATTTTCATATAAATTATTATACAATTTATGCCAACTATAAGTATTTAAGATATCTCCTAATCTATAGAATATAATTAAAACAATAGATATAATGATATAAATATAAGCTTTATTATATATACCGTTAGTAACACTATCTATAGCTTTACTAAATAAGATAGGATTTATTAAAACAATTACTCTTAATATAATAGAAATTATATACTTGAAAACAAAATCCTTTTTTGTTTTCTTAATGATTGTTCGATTTATTTTTTTGTTTGTATTTTCCATAACGACCTCTTTATAAAATTTATCCTTATATAATTGTATCATGAATTTTCTTTGCTTCATATAAATATATTTTATATTTTAATAATTATGAAATTCCAATACCAGCACTAGCATAACCAGCACTAGCCGTAGCTACATCTAAGCCTGAAGTAACGCGTGCTGAAAAAATCAATAATAATCTTGTACCAGCCGTAACTGGAATATTTAGGTTAGATTATGTCCTTATGTAAATAATTATGATATTTATGAAGGACCAGATCCAGAAGAAGAGACTAATTATTTATCAAAATTAATAATTGACAAATGTTTAGATAATGATATAGATTTATTTTTAATTTTAGCAAAATCATATGGCGCTAAAGAACTTTTAGAAAAATTATCTTATCAATTAAAATATCGCAAACTAATTAATGAAGTTATTGACTTACATATTGAACGCAATGGAGAACCAACAGTTTCAACTAATAACTTATTAATATTAAAAAACAAATAAAAAAATTATTTGTTTTTTATATGAAATTAATTTCTACGAAAAATAAAGAATGATATCTATTGAGTAGCACTAATGATTACTTAAAATATTTATTCATCAATTAAAATCCAGTTTCAAATCTTTTTTTATTTCTCTCAATTTTTTTAATACAACCATTTATAATATCTTCATCAGAAAACTCTAGTAATTTACCTAAATTAACTAAATTAGATAGAACTTTTTTAATTGTTTCTTTATTCAACTCACTATCAAGACTTGAAGCAATTACATATAATTCTTTAAACTGTGCAACTGTATCTCTAATATCAACACTAATAAAATCATCTTCTAAAGATATATCTTTCATATTACAAAAACATAGCGTCATTAAAAATGAATCAGCAAACTCATCTAAAAGAACATCTTTTTCGCTTGAACTTTTGTTAGACCAGTATTTAAAACATCTTGTTTCATTAGCGAGTTCTCCGATTTCTACTAATAATTCAACTATATTTTTTTCAATAGTATCTTTATTATAATTATCATATAAATTATGAAATATGTCATCTAATATTTTATTTTCTTCATATATTTTAGAAAATTGCTTCATTATTATTCACTCCTATTTTGATTACATTTGCATTTATATACATTGATTTATGGTTTATAATGTTTATAAACCACCAATACAAATATACATTAAATAAAAAATTAATCATATAAAATTAATTTCTTTAATACATTTAACAATTTATTTTCTTTTATACTTGAACGAATTATACCGCTAGAAAATCTTTCTCCAATAAATAGCGCATATAAATATTTTCTTAATTCATTGTAAGTCATTTTATCTACAACTTTTATTTGTAATTGTTTTCTTTCTTCTACACTTTCATATTTTAATAATAATGAACTGTCAAAGTAAAAACCTATAAACTCATTGACTTCTTTTGAATAACTATAAGGAGTCATTTTATGTTTATAATTTGTCGTATATTTTTCTTTATCACTTTCTAAATATCCTATAAATTTTATAACAACTTTTCTTTCATTTTCACTCATAATAAGATCCTTTCATATTTTGCATAACAATTAAACTTACAAATCTTATAAATATATTATCATATGTATTAAACCGAATACAATCACCAATTTGGTGGACCTAACGGAGAGTAAAATAATGATGTAGTTGAAACTTTAATTCCTTTTGTTCCTTACTATGGTC
>CAYYOP010000010.1:0-17960 GCA_964473435.1 uncultured Muribaculaceae bacterium
CTAAAGTATTTTCTTTACCTTTATTTAAATTAATACTTAACAACTTTTCGTAAGCATTATTTTTATCTTCAGCACTAACCGCACTATCTAAAAGAGTTTTTTGTAGATCAGTCATTTCTTTTAAAACTGTCTCATCGTTCTCAACTCTTAATGTAACTAGAGTATCACTTTCTGCAATACTTGAATTCACTTTATCGCTTTTTGTTTCATCAGTTGCTATAAAAGAAGAAAGTTTTTCTCCAGGTAAAGCAATGTAATATACTGATAATACTAAAATTATACTAAATAAAGTTAAAAACCATAAATTTTGTTTATTAATCATTTTATTTAAATCCTCCATTTAGTATATTATATTTATTTGTTATTAATTTATTACTTAATTATAGAAATAAACCAATCGCATATATAACTATTTTAATAATTATTTTCAACATTTATTTACCTCCTTTAAAATGTCTCGTTTATGAGAGGTACCTCTCACTTATATTAGTTGTATAAATAATTATATTTCCTTTTAAAATGAATTTGACTTTTTTTGGGTGAAAAATAAAAATCGTACTAAACATTTAAAAAACAAGTGAAAATGTCAAATGGAAAAAAAGCATTGAAATAACATATGACGAAATAGGTAATCCAGTATCAATAGGAGAAGCCACACTTACTTGGATAAATGGTAGAGAATTAGATAAATATAATACTTCAAACTTAAATATAACTTATAAATATAATATAGATGGTATAAGAATTGAAAAACTGTTAATGGAAGTACTACTAAATACATATTAGAAGGAAATAAAATATATAAAGAGATACTACCTAATAATGAAGAGATAAAATATTTATATGATAATGAAGAAATAATAGGATTACTTTACAATTCAAAAAATTACTATTATGCAAAAAACGGACAAGGTGATAATTTACTTACTAGATGAGGAATTAGATTAAAACTAAATAAAATGTTTTCATCAGATAAAAGTGCTTTGGCACTTTTTGTTTGAGAAAATAATTAATTTTTAATTCCTTTTTTTAAAGGAAGTTCAACTTCTTTTTACAACTAATATGTGTGAAAGGAAGATTATGAAAAGATATATTATAAAACAAGCAGATGCTACTGATTGTGGTGCTTCATGCCTATTATCAATAATAAAATATTATGAAGGCTACGTTCCATTAGAAGTGATTAAAGTTGATACTTATACTAATGATTGCGGTACAAATTTTTATTATTTAAAAATGGCCGCAGAAAAATATGGGTTTAATAGTATAGGTAAAAAAGTTACTAAATTAAATAATATTAAATTACCATGTATAGCGCAGTTGAATGTAGATGGTTTCAATCACTTTGTTGTGATATACAAAGTAGAAAAAGAAGTAACCTATATGGATCCATCTAAAGGAATAATTACGGTATCACAAAATGATTTTAAAAAGATGTTTACTGGTAGTGTTTTAGAACTTATACCTGCAGGTAAGATTATAAAATACGAAACAAATAATTTATTTAAAGATTTAATTATAAATTTATATAAAAAACATCTAAAAGTAATAATAGTTTTATTGTTACTATCATTTATAGTTGTGATATTATCTTTAATAGCAGGATTAAAACCTTTGTTATTAAAAAAGAAGAACTTATTGCCCTTTATAATATTAGTTGGAATAATAAAAATCTTAATAACTTATATAAAAAATAATATTATGTCTCGTTTAAATAAATATATAAATATAAGTTTATTAAAAGATTATTTATATCAAATTATTGATCTTCCTTTAAAATATTTGCAGTTAAAAAAAACTGGTGATTTTATTAATCGAATTAATGACTTAGAGAATATTAAAAGTTTATTTTCTAAAGCAATATTTGATTTTTTAATTAATACGCTCTTTTTAATTTTTAGTTTAATATTTATATTTATATTAGAATTTAAATTATCGTTGATTTTATTAATTATAACCATTCTATATTCTTTAATATTATTTAAAATAAATAAGAAGATTTATTTTAAGATTATATCAAGCATTGAAAGTGAGAATAATTTAACGGATAAGATTATTGAATTTTTAAACATTATTAAAATAATAAAGACTAATGATATAAATTATTTTAAGAATAATTTAGAAAAAAATATAAATGATTCTGGAAATAAAAAATTGTTATTAGATAAATTAATTAATGTATTTGAATTAATTAGTAATTCTTTAGAAGAAGTTATGATGATAATTATTTTTGTATATTATTATCATTATGGATTTGATATATCGATTATATTAATATATATAACGATTTATAGTTATTACTTAGAAACAATCAAATATTATATTAATTTATTACCTTTAATGATGTATTTTAAAGATGTTATATATCGTATTAAAAGCATCTATGATATAGATATTCAAAAGTCTAAATACAATATTAGTCTAAATAAAAATATATATCTAAAAAACATCAATTATAGTTTTAATAATATAAAACCTATTTTCAATAATCTAAATATTAAAATAAAATATGGAAATAAAGTTTTAATAAAAGGTGGTAATGGATCAGGTAAAACAACATTATTGGATATCATTTATGGGATTATTACTGACTATGAAGGTAGAGTAGTAAAAGGTTCTAATATTAACTATTTACCCCAAAATAGTAAATTGTTTTCTGGAACTATATTAGAAAATATAATATTAAATAATAAATATGATTCTAAAAAACTAAAAGAGATTTCAAAAATATTGCTGTTAGATAATATTATAAGTGAGAAATCTAATGGCTATTATTCAAAAGTTTCTTCTTTGACTAATTTAAGTGGTGGAGAATGTCAAAGAATTCTTCTTGCAAGAAGTTTATATAGTAATTTTGATATATTACTACTAGACGAATCATTAAACGAAATATCGCAAAGTGATCGTGAGATTATTTTAAAAAATATTTTTGAGTATTATAAAGAAAAAACAATTATATGTGTTAGTCATTATGATTCAAATATAAAGTATGATCAGATAATTAATTTAACTGCTAGAAAGGAAAAAATATGTTAACGGATAATGAATTGTTAAACATAGAAGGAGGAGCAGTATCTTGGACTACTATTGGTGTGGTATTAGGCGGAATAGTCACACTTTTAGTTGGTGTTTTTGACGGATATTTTCGTCCTTTAAAGTGCAATTAGTATGATTTTAAAAAATACTGAATTAATGAAGATAGAAGGTGGTGCTACCATTTCTGGAACGCTATTAAACGCTATAGCGAAATTAATATCTACAGTTTATGATATTGGTCGTGCGATTGGTTCAGCTATCAATATGAGTAAAAACGGTAGTAAATGTTAGGTGCAAAAAACTAGTTTTAATGTTATAATTATAGCGGGTGTTTTATGAACAATAAACTACGAAGAGTATTAAAAAAAATAGAAGAGAATGGCTTTGAAGCTTATATAGTTGGTGGCTTTGTACGAGACCATATTTTAGGTATAGAATCAACTGATATAGATATTTGTACTAATGCTTTGCCTAAAGATATTATTAAAATATTTAATGTTACATCTAAACCAGAGTATGGCTCTTTCTCTCTTAAAGATGGTAAATATATTTTTGATATTACTACTTATCGCGATGAATCACGATATGAAAATCGTAAACCTCAAAGTATAGAATATGTTAATAGTTTGAGTATTGATATTAAAAGACGAGATTTCACTATTAATTCTTTATGTATGAATTCTAATGGACAAATTATTGATTTGCTTAATGGAAGAAAAGATATTAATAAAAGAATTATTAAAGTGATTGGTGATTTAAATACTAAATTAACCGAGGATCCCCTTAGAATTTTAAGGGCAGTTAGATTTTCAATTGTTTTAGATTTTGAGTTAGATCCCGCGATAGTAGATTTTATTAAGAAGAACAAAGAACTTATAAATACTTTAAGTTTTACGAAGAAGCAAGAAGAATTAAATCGTATTTTTGTTTCTAAGAATTTAAACAAAGGTTTAAAAATATTAAAAGAATTAAACTTATTAGATGTTCTAGGTATAAAGTATGATAATATAAAAGTCGTACCTGATGTACTAGGAATATGGGCTCAAATAAATTTTGATTCTAGATATCCTTTTACTAAAAGTAATCTAGAAGTTATATCTAAAATAAGAGATATAACTAAATCTAAGAATATAGATAAAATGACTCTATATAATAATGATTTATATGTTTTAACTGTAGCAGGAGAGATCATTGGATATAATAGAAAAGAAATATCTAAACTTCATGCTAGTTTACCAATAAAGCATATAACAGATTTAAAAGTAACTTCAAAAGATATAATGAAAATTTTAGATATTAAACCGTCAAAACAATTAAAAGTTATATATGACGATTTAATTATGAAAGTATTAAATCTAGAAATAAAAAACAATTATAATGCTTTAAGAAAGTATTTAATAAATAAATGGAAGTGATAAAGTGAGTAATTCAATATTAGAAGGTTTAGTTAAAGAAAAAGACTATTGTTTTAAAAAACACTTATTTAAAGTGGCAATAGATCACAAATTTAATATTAATGAATTTATCCTTTTAGTTTACTTTATTAATCAAGATACTCCTGTTTTTGATTTAAAAGCAATTAAAGAAATAACTTATCTTGAAGATATGGAAATAATGGAAAGTTTTACTTCGTTGACAACAAAAAAATTAATTTCAGTAAGTGTAGTAAAAGAAGCTGATGGTAAAATTAATGAAGTTCTTGATTTAAGTAACATATATAGAACGATGGTAAGTGATATTAATACTGATATTAAAACTAAAACCACAGAAAATATATTTTCTATATTTGAGAAAGAATTTGGAAGAACTTTAAGTCCGATTGAATTTGAAATAATAACAGCTTGGTTAAAGTCTGGAACCTCAGAAGAAATAATTATAGAAGCTTTAAAAGAAGCGACTTACAATGGTGTAAGTAATTTAAGATATATTGATAAAATAATATATGAGTGGGGTAAAAAAGGATTTAAAAACAGGAACGATATAGATAATCATCTTAAAAAACCTAAAGAAAAAGAACCGGTAGTATTATTTGATTATAATTGGTTAGATGATGAATAATTTATTTGAAATATTAGATATCGTAATTCCTGATCCCATTATTGAACTTGATTTTAATAAGGACTATGAATTGTTAATAGCAACAATGTTAAGTGCTCAGTCAACGGATAAAAGAGTAAATCAAGTAACAAAAGAATTATTTAAATATGATTTAAAAGGTCTTTCTACTGCTGATATTGAAGAGATAAAAAATATTATAAGAAGTGTAGGTAGTTTTAATAAAAAGGCTAAATACACGATAGAAATAGCTAAATCACTTATTCGAAATTACGATGGTGTTGTTCCTAATGATCGACAGTATTTAGAATCTTTGCCTGGAGTGGGTAGGAAGACTGCTAATGTAGTTCTTAAAAATTTATATGATGTTCCATGTATACCAGTTGATACTCACGTAGAAAGAGTCTCAAAACGATTAGGTTTAGTTCCTCAAGATGCTAAACCGAATGATGTGGAAAAACACTTAATGAAATTAATACCAAAAGAAAAAGTAAATCGAGTAGGAGATCAGATCTTACTTTTTGGAAGATATCATTGTAAAAGTATTAAACCAGAATGTCATAATTGTTTATTGAAAGATAAATGTATATATATCAAAGAAAAAAAGTAATCGAGCGATTACTTTTTTTAACAACTTTGTTTTACTTGTCTAGTTAAACTTTTTTCTGTTCCTTCATAACTAACAATGTGAGTTACTGTATAATCACCTGTAGTTAAGTCAGAGCAATGGATTGCTACGTTATTATTGGTTCTACATTCGTTTTTTGGACTTACATTTATAACACTGCCATTTTTTCTTAATTCTATAAAACTTTGATTAGTATCAAGCATTGCTTTAAATTCATTAACTGTAAGACAACTGTTACCAATTAGTGATATTTGCCAAGATGATGAATCCGGACTATTTGAAGTAGCAGCAACGGATACACCATCACTCATATTTGCTTTGAATATAGAGTAACTAGATTTTACTACGAATGATGCGTTAGGTGGAATAGAACCACTATATTTAAGTGTAGTATTTGAAGTCCAACCTAAATCAGTTAAATTTCCATTAGCGCTTAAATAAACATGATAACCTATATTTCCTATATTGGCATTATTATATTCATATCTTTGGTTTAAGTATTTATTAGCCCATTTACCAAAACCATCATTATAGTATTTAGTTAAATAAGATGTACTTATAGCATCTGGAGTAGGTATTCCAGTCCAGTTTAAGGTGGCAACACCAGCACTATCAGTTACGGTTAAATTTGAAGGTTTTGCAAGCTTGGTGAATCTAGTTGATGTTTCACCAGGTGCAGTTCCTTTTCTAAAATATTCTGTACTACGTAAATTTGCTGGTGTATAGTCACTAGCAAGTTGTAATGGGAAGGTTTCTAATTCAATAGTTGCTTGAATAACACTTGATGGTCTTTTAAATCTAGAGTTAGTTTCAAATATACCTGTAGTTAATGCTCTTGATACAGCTCTTCTAGCATTACCTCCAACTGAGTTAGTAAGATAATATTCTGAAGTTGGTGTACCATAACCTATCCAAGTTGAAGCGACGTAGTCTGGCGAATATACAACTTGCCATGAATCACCGATAACGTCTCCTTTTAATTTTAATTCTTTAATAAGTTTGCTATCTACACTTGATGTACCAGTTTTACTGGCAACATCTGTGCCGCTTTTACTTCCGGCTGATATATAACCGTTAGTAACAGCGAATTTTAATATCATATTAATTAAATATGCAGTTGAATCTTTCATAACTGTTCTTTTTTCTGGAGTAACAGTATATATTTCTCCTGTATCTACAAATTCAACCTTTGTAAATGAATGTGGTTCTATATAAATACCACCTCTAGCAAATGTAGCATAAGCTGCTGCTAGTGTTAGAGGACTTTCACCATTATATGCTCCAAGACTATGTGCTTCATGAATAAAATTATCCGCATCATATTCTGGGTTTAAATTTAAACCGCGAACAAATTCATTTATTTTTTTATTAGGAACTTTTTGGAATGTTTGAAGTGCGGTTGTATTTCTTGAAGCTGCAAGAGCAGTTTTAATAGTCATAATACCTTTATGCTGACCGTCCCAGTTTCTAACGTTTCCTTTTCCGCCGTAGCCATGAACATCATCTACAATAGTTTGACCAGTACCCCAATTTAAATATTCAATAGCAGGACCATAATCAAATAATGGTTTTGCAGTAGAACCTGGATGGCGATCACTTTGTGTTGCATAATTCCAACTTAATTTTGATTTCTTATTTCTACCAGCGCCTACTGCTACAATACCGCCGCTGTCGACATCAAGTACTGCAATACCGGTTTCAATAACATCATTTGGCCACTTATATGTAGTGCTATTATTTATATTGTTTATTACTTGTTGTTTTTCTTCAACAAAAGTTGAATATATTTTCATCGCTACTAATTCTGGATTTTTCTTTGTTCTTCTCATTACTTCTGCTACTACTGTATCTATCATACCTTGATTTTCTCTATCAACAGTGCTTGTTTTAATTAAAAGAGAGTCTACTGAAATACTTTTTGCTATTTCACATTCTTCATCAGTAATATAGCCATGTTTTTTCATTAGGTTTAAAACTTGATTTCTTCTTGCTTCAGCTTTTTCTGGATGACTAAATGGATCATAAGCATCTGGTGCTTGGAATAAACCAACTAATGTTGCGGCTTCAGTTAAAGAAACTTCTCCAATAGTTTTTCCATAATATGCTTGTGCTGCTTGTTCAATTCCATATGTACCAGCGCCTAAGTAAGGAATATTTACATAAAATTCAATAATTTGTTCTTTTGTATAATTTTTTTCTATTTTAAATACTGCCATATATATATCAGTGAATTTACGAGATATACCTTTAAAGCCAGTAGCAGTATCATCGGTAAATGCTTGTTTAACAACTTGCATCGTTAAAGTAGAAGCACCACCAGCACTACTATTACCTAAAAGTTGACCAATGGATGCTTTTAAGAATCTTGCTAAGTCAATTCCGCTATGTTCCATAAAGCGAGAATCTTCTGTTGCTAGTAAAGCATCAATTAAAACTTCAGGTAATTCATCGTATGAAACCTTTTCTCTGTTTTTTGCTCCAACTCTTGCCATTTCATCTCCATTGGCATAATAGATAATAGAAGAGTCAGATGTATAAAGTCCTTCTTCTTTAAAGTCAGGAGCGCTAAATACAATATAGATAAAAAACACTACTACGATTAAAACTACTGCTATTAAACCTAATAGGAATAGTGATAATAACTTTTCACCTAATTGACCTTTATTTATTTTATTTGTTTTCTTTTTCTTATTTGTACTTTTCTTTTTCTTTGTTTTCATATTGTTTGATTTTCTCCTTTTTGGACTAAGTATATTATTCTTATTCTTTTTTTTCATAATTACTCCTAAAATATATTTTATCTATAACCTTAATATAATCTAATACTGGATTATAGTTAAGATCTATTTGACAACAATTTGATTTTATATAGTCATATGGAATACTTTTTCTTTTATTGTTATTTATAAAATCTAGAAGATCTTCTCCTTTTAATAAATATATTTCTGTATTGATTTCTAAGATTAAAAAAGTAATACCACCGTGATTTAAAATGTTTTGAATATGTTTTAACTGATGCTTGCTTATATTACTTAAAGGAAAAGAAGTTTTACTAGTAGTGCTTTTAGCGTCAAAGTCTAAATACTTTCCTTTATATATACCAACATAATCTAAACTAGATTTACTTTGTAGCATTCCGTTTGTTAAAACTTTATTATTTTGATATGTTACTTTAGTAATAGTAACAGGTGTAGGTTTTTTATATATTATAGCTATATCTGCTATTTCGTAATATTTATTTGCTTCACTAATAAGATGTTCTAGTTCCATACCACGATTAGCATATGATATATTTTTTGTATATTTCTTTTTTACATTGTTTGGATATAACAAAACAAATCACCTTATATAATTATATAGTATATTTTTAAATAATTCTAGCGTTACCCTTATTGTTTGCATTTTTTGACACATTTATATATAATAATTAAGTAAGGAGAAATTATGAAAATAGATGATTCTACATTAAATGTAATTGCTGTAAGAACAAGTCAATATCCTGATGATAATAAACCAGAATTTTTATTAGTTGGAAGAAGTAATGTTGGAAAGAGTAGTTTTATAAATACTTTACTTGGTAGAAAAAACTATGCTAGAACAAGTAGTAAACCAGGTAAAACTCAAACATTGAATTTTTACTTATGTAATGATGACTTTTATTTAGTAGATGTACCGGGTTATGGTTATGCAGCCGTTGATAAAGTTACTCATAAAAAGTTCGGACTTATGATTGAAGAATATTTAAAATCGAGAACAAATTTAAAGAGAGTATTTATGCTTATAGATGCTAGAATGAAACCAACTGAAAATGATTTAATTATGTATAATTATTTAAAGCATTTTGATATTCCTGCAACATTAGTAGCGACAAAATATGATAAAATTAAACCAAAAGATAGAGTTAAAACATTAAAAGCAATTGAAGCAACAATGAAATTAGTAGAAAATGATAATCTAATTTATTTTTCTAGTATTACTAAAAAAGGTAGAGAAGAAATATATAGAGTAATTGCGAAAGAACTAAAAGAATAGTAAAAGACACTATTCTTTTTTTATTTTTGTAGTATACTCATAGTAGGTGATAGTTTATGAATAATAAAGGTTTTACTTTAGTTGAACTCTTAGCGACAATAGTAATTATGAGTTTATTGATTGGAATAGCAGTACCGTCATCAATATCAGTAAGTAATCGTATTAAAGGAAAGTTATTAAGCGATAAATTAACGCTGGTAGAAAAATCGGCTATTTTATGGGCACAAGATAATAAGAGATGTTTTTCATCAACAGGGTGTACTGATATAGTTGAAACTCATGATAATAACTGTACTATAAATGATCAAATTAAAACTTGTAATATAACTATAGATTTCCTAGCATCTGATGGTTACTATAATTATGATGATAATAATAAGATTGCTAATCCTAAAGATAGCAGTAAATGTTTGAATAATTATATAATAAATATAAGTTATCATAAAAAAAGTAGAACATTTACAGCTACTATAAATCCAGAAAATCAAGATAGTTCATGTAATGAGTAGAAAAAGAAGACTAGAAACTAGTTTTTTTTTTTGTTATATGTTAAAATTAGCGTGATTAAGGGGAGATACCATGAGAAAAACAGTATGTTTAATTGGAAGACCAAATACAGGGAAATCAACACTATTTAATCGTTTAATTAAAGAAAAAAGATCTATTATAGATGATATGCCTGGAGTAACAAGAGATCGTATATACGGAATAGCTAATTTCGAAAATAAAAGTTTTCATTTAATTGATACAGGTGGTATTGATTTAACAGAAGAAACTTTTAACGAAAATATAAAAGTTCAAGCGGAAATTGCAATTGATGAATCAGATGTAATTGTTTTTGTTATTGAAGGAAGGTCAGATCTTACTAGTAATGACTTGCTGATTGCTAATATGCTTAAAAGAAGTAATAAGAAAGTAGTAGTAGCAGTAAATAAACTAGATGATAAAAAACATGATATAGAAGTCTTTAATTATTATGAACTAGGTTTTGATGCATATATCCCAATAAGTGCAGAACATAATAGAGGAATTAAAGAATTACTAAAGGAAATAACAGAAGATTTTAATCCATATACTACAGAAAAAGATGAAGAAATATTAAAGTTTAGTATTATAGGTAGACCTAACGTAGGTAAAAGTTCATTAATGAATGCTCTTTTAAATGAAGAAAGAGCAATAGTTTCAGAAGTGGCAGGTACTACTAGAGATGCAGTAGATACTAGATTTACATATGAAAAAAATGATTATATTGTAATAGACACAGCAGGTATGCGTAAAAAAGGAAGAATTTATGAACAAATAGAAAAATATAGCCTTGTAAGAAGTTTAAAAGCAATTGATAGATCAGATGTATGTGTTTTAGTAATAAATGCTGAAGAGGGTATTATAGAACATGATAAACATATCGCATCATATGCCTTAGAAGCAGGAAAAGGAATAGTCTTAGTTGTTAATAAATGGGATTTAATACCTAATAAAGATAAGGCAATGAAAGAATGGACTGCTGAACTAAGAGAGCATTTTAAATTTATACCATATGCTAGTATTGTTTTCTTATCTGCTTTAGAAAAGAAAAGACATTAATGCCAGAAGTAATTAAATCATTCGAATCAGCAAATAGAGAATTAAAAACGTCAGTATTAAATGATGTTATAAGAGAAGCAGTACTTTTACATCCAGCACCTAGTTATAAAGGTAGAAGATTAAAAATATACTTTGTTAATCAAGCAGGAACTAGACCTCCTAAATTTGAATTTTCAGTCAATAATAATAAGTTAGTACACTTTAGTTATGAAAGATATTTAGAAAACAAAATAAGAGAATCATTTGATTTAGAAGGTACTCCAATTATTATTAAATTCATTAATAGAGGTGGAAAATAATGCAGAAAAAAACTTTTGTTACACTAATAATATCTTTTTTATTAGTTTTTCTTCTTGGTTTAATTCTATATTTATTTTATCAAAAAGAAAACACTATAATTTTTTATGGAGTTATTAAAGAAAAAAATGGAAATAACTACATAGTTAATCCTTTGCCTAATGAAAAAATATATAATACCTATGATGTAATTAATATTAATATTAAAGAAACTTATCAAGAAGGAGATTTAATAATTATAACTGCCTCAAAGGAAGTTATAGAGACATATCCAGTTTCAATGAAAGTATTTTCTTCCAAATTATTTAAAAGAGAAACAAATAAAATATCAGAAGAAGAATTAATTACACAATTGATTATCTATTCAAAAGAAGATTTAAATAATATTATAGATTTTATATTACACGAAAAAGATATACATAATCATAAATTTAATAGTTTAACTGATGGAAATAAAATGAAAGTAATTAAATTAACTTTAGAAGTAGATGATAAATTAGTAAATTATCCAAATGTTAAAGAGGAATTAATAATGTTTTATTTAGATAAAACTGCTGAATTATGTCAAAATAATGATCCTATATGTAATCAATTGAAAAATGATTTTATAATCTTGAAAAATCAATTAAACATAACATGGGAATATATTACTAACGAAATAGGAGAACAACCATATTGGTATGAAATCTTTAGTGGAGAGTAAAATCATATTAAATAATAAAGAATATATATATGTTTTAGAACGTAAAAGAATAAAAAACATTTATTTTAGAGTAAAAGAAGATGCTAAGATATATGTAAATGCTAATCACATGATAAGTACTAATAAGATAGAAAAACTACTTCAAGAGAATTCTTCATCTATTGAAAAATTATATGAGAAAGCAACTAGAAAAAAAGATAAACTAATTTATTTAGGAGACCAACTTACTTTTTGTTATAAAGATTCTTCTCCTTTTATAGAAAATAATAACATATATGGAAGAACAGAAGAAGAGTGTCAAAACTATATATATACCCAAGCGTATGATATATTTAATATGCGCTTAACTCAATTAAAACATAACTTCGACTCATTACCTGAATTTAAGTTAAAAGTTCGTAAAATGACTTCTAAATGGGGCGTATGTAATTTGAAAAGTATGACAGTTACTTTAAATTTAGAATTAATTACTAAATCAGTTAATTTAATAGACTATGTAATTATTCATGAACTATGTCATTTCAAACATATGAATCACTCTAAAGAATATTGGAATTATGTAGAAAGTTTTTATCCCTATTATAAAAAAGCACGAAAGGAATTAAATTATTAATGATTGAATCTTTACAAAATGAAAAAATAAAAAGATATACTAAACTTAATGAAAAAAAACATCGACAAGAAATGAATTTATTTATTGCATCTGGTCAACATTTAGTTAATGAAGCAATAAAAAGAAATATTGTTAAAGAAATCTTTTTATTATATAACGAACCAAATACATTTGGTGATGTAACCTATGTAACAAAAGACATCTTAAAAAAACTATCTGGTTTAGATAGTGCACCTAAAGTTTTAGCGATTTGTCATAAACTAAATAATTCTGAAATAAAAGGGAATATTATTATGCTTGATGATATAAGTGATCCTGGAAACTTAGGAACAATAATAAGATCAGCAGTAGCGTTTAACTATCAAACTATTATTTTAAGTAAAGATACAGTTGATATATATAATCCTAAAGTAGTAAGAGCATCTGAAGGAATGATATTTAATATAAATATTATTATAGATGATTTAAAACCAATTATATTAAAGTTAAAAGATGATAATTATAAAGTCTATGGAACTGATGTTAGTAAAGGAACTAAAATAGAACAAAAGAGTAAACATATATTAATTATCGGAAGTGAAGCAAGTGGAATAAAAAAAGAATTATTAGACTTGTGCGATCAAAACTTATATATAAAAATGAATTCAAAATGTGAAAGTTTAAATGCAGGAGTAGCTGCAAGTATTTTAATGTATGAATTAAATAAATAATTCATGTATAATGTTATTAAGGTAGGTAATATGGAAACTATTTTAAAAGATTTAAAAATAAGTTATTTAAAACAAGGAACTGGTAAAGAAAATATTTTGTTTTTACACGGATGGGGTTGTAATAAAGAAATATTTAAACAAAACATAGATTATGTTTCTAAATTTATGACTGTTTACGCTATAGATTTACCTGGTTTTGGAAAAAGTGAAGAACCAAAAGAAATATGGAATGTAGATAATTATGTAGATCTAGTAATCGAATTTATCGAAAAAATGGAAATAAAGAAACTATCTATTTTAGGTCACTCATATGGTGGTCGAATTATTATAAAACTAGTCAATAGAAAAAAATTAAATTTTAAAGTAGATAAGTTAGTATTAATAGATGCTGCAGGAATAAAAAAAGAAACAAAAACAACACTAAGTCAAAAAATATATAAAAATATAGTGCCAATTATTAATAAAATCTCACCTAAATTAGTAAATAAGATTAAATCTAAAATAGGATCAACTGATTATCGGAACGCTACACCAATGATGAGAGATATACTAGTAAAATCAGTCAATGAAGATTTAAAAGATTTAATACCGAATATTAAAAATTCTACATTAATTATTTGGGGAGAAAATGATTTAGATGTACCATATTCAGATGCTATATATATGAATGAAAATATAAAAGATTCAGGAATAGTCAAAGTAGAAAATAGTGCTCACTTCCCATTTATTGATGAACCAATATTAGTAAATAAAGTACTAGAATCTTTTTTGAAAAGATAAACTAAGGAGGAATTATGTTTTATTTAATTTTTATTTTATTATTTGCAAACAATTTTTTATTACTGAAATATAATTTACATATTTTTCAGCAAAATTACTACATGGCTGATACTCAATTAAAATGGTTATCTAAAAATATAGTTAAATTTTTAATTATCTTATTAATAAATATTGTTTGTATCTATTTAATAGATATATCTTTAATATTAGTCGGGATTTTAACATTAATTAATATTTACATTAGTATAGAAAGAAATGTCATTAAAAAGTTAGTATTTACTAGCAGAATAAAAAGAATCTATGTAAGTAATTACTTGATCATTATAATTCTTAACTTTATATTTAAAGATAAATCATTGAATATATTATTAATTATAAACTCTATATCTACCATTTATATGATAGTACTTAATTACATAAATTTACCAATAAATAAAATAATTGATCTATATTATATAAATGACGCTAAAAAGATATTAAAAAAGATGCCTAATTTAAAGATAATTGCCATAACTGGTAGTTATGGCAAAACAAGTACCAAAAACTATTTAGGACAATTATTATCAGCAAAATATAATACATTAATAACTCCTGGGAACTTTAATACACGTTTAGGGATAACTAGAACGATAAGAGAACATTTAAAACCAACAGATGAAATATTTGTTTGTGAAATAGGAATAGATAGAGTAGGTCAAATAGAGAAAACAATAAAACTAATAAATCCAGATTATTGTGTAATAACAGCAATTGGCCCTCAGCATCTAGAAACTTTTAAAACTCAAGAAAATATAACAAAATCAAAAATGAAATTAACTGAATGTTTAAAAGAAGAAGGAATATCTTTTCTTAATTTAGATAACGAATATATAAATACATATCCAATAAATAAAAAACAAACTATTGGTTATGGCTTGAATAACAATATAAATAACAAATTAAAAATAAGTAAAATTAAATATACACCAAAAGGTTTAAATTTTACATTAAATAAAGATAAAATAGATTATGAAGTTAATTCTAATCTATTAGGAGAACATAATTTAATTAATTTATATGGCGCTATAACAGTAGCAGATTATTTTAATGTACCTATTAAAAATATTATAAATGAAATTAAGAAAATTCAAAATGCTCCCCATCGTTTAAATTTAATTCCTGGAGACTCTATAAGTATTATAGATGACTCATATAATTCAAATCCAATAGGTGCTAACAATGCTTTAAAAGTATTAAAAGAATTTGATGGACTAAGAATATTAATAACTCCAGGTATGGTTGAATTAGGTTCTAAACAAGAAGAACATAACTATGACTTTGGTCTACTAGCAACTAAATGTGCTGACTATATATATTTAGTTAATGAAAAACAAACAACAAGCATACATAAAGCAGTATTAGATACTAAGTTTAATAAAGAGAGATTAAAAGTATTCAAAACTTTTAATGAAGCAATAGATGCTGCTAGAAATATAAAAACAACGAAACATAAATATATATTAATAGAAAATGATTTACCTGATAGTTATCAGTAAAAAGGAGAAATAAAATGAAAACAAAAATAGGAATTATATTCGGTGGAAAAAGTGTCGAACATGAAATATCAATTATATCTGGACTTCAAGCATTTAATAATATTGATAGAGATAAATATGACATAATACCAATATATATGACAAAAGATAATCAAATGTATGTAGGGAAAAACATAAGTGATATAAAAAATTATAAAGATATAAATAGATTAATTCAAACAAGTACTAGAGTACTAATGGTTAATAATAATAACCGAGTAGAATTAATAAAATATCCTTTAAAAAGATTTGGTAGTAACATTTATGATTATATTGATATTGCTTTTCCTATAGTTCACGGAACTAATGTTGAAGACGGAACACTACAAGGTTATTTAAAAACATTAAATGTACCATTTGTAGGATCAGATGTAACCGCATCTGCTGTAGGAATGAATAAATATATTACAAAAACATTATTAAAAGATAACGATATACCTGTATTAGATAGTCTAGTGATTAATGCTTATGAATATATAAATGACAATAAAAAAATAGTGAAAGATATAACGAAAAAATTTAAATATCCAGTTATTGTTAAACCAATTAATTTAGGATCTAGTATAGGAATAAATATAGCAAAAAATGATAAAGAATTAAGTGAAGCGCTAGATAACGCATTTGCATTTGCTAAAGAAGTTCTTATAGAAAGAGCAGTTACTAATATCAAAGAAGTAAATTGTTCTGTCTTAGGAGATTTAGAAAAACAAGAAGTATCTGTATGTGAAGAACCAATAAGATCAGAAGATGAAATATTGTCTTATGAAGATAAATATATATCTGGAAATAATAAAAAGACAGGTAGTAAAGGTATGGCTACTTTAGATCGTAAAATACCTGCTGACATATCTACAAAGATTAAAACAACAATTGAGGATTATGCTAAAAAAACATTTAAACTACTTGATTGTAATGGTGTCGTTAGAATAGACTTTATAATAGATTTAGACTCAAATGAAATATTTGTTAATGAAATAAACACTATACCAGGATCTTTATCATTCTATTTATGGGAACCTACTAATATTAAATATAAAGATTTACTAACTAAATTAATCGAACTATCATTAAAAAGATCGAGAGAAGAACAAAACATATCATACAAGTTTGATACTAATATTTTAGAAAACTTTTCTGGTAGTAATAAAAGTGGGAAAATATAATTTATGATGCTTAAAGCATCTTTTTTTATTATTTTTAAATAATAATTAAAAAAACATTGACAATAAACGGTAACATATGTTACCATTTGTTTATAAAATCTTGATAAAATAAGTTTATTTGATAGGAGGAAATAGATGACAGGAGAACAACTAAGACTTCTCGCAAAAATGAAAAGTTTGATAAAGAACAAACAACGCAGATTTCAAACTAGACCTGATAGAGATTACTTAGAAAACTTGCTTGATTTCGGTTTCTGTGAAGAAGAAGCATGGAATTGTATTTTGGGCTTAAAACCTCAGTTTTATTTTCCTGATCCAAAACCAGATTTTTATAAAACTGATTTAAGTTTAATTTTCAAAAGGAAAATAGCAGAAGAAATGGCATATATTAAATTAAAAATAGAAAATAATAATGGTAATGAAGAGGTAGTTTGTTTGTCTTTTCATATCGATGGTAAGGGAGCGATACTATGAAATGTTATATATGTAATCACAATGAAACATATGTGAAGTTGCATAAACATATATTTACAATTAAGAAAAAGAAAATTGAATTAGAAAAAGAAAGACGATTTTGTAGTAATTGTAATCAGTTGGTTTATGATGCTGATTTAGATAATAATGCATCAAAAGAAGCTATAAGAACGTACAATAATAAATATGGGATATCACCTAATAAAATAATTGATTTAAGAAAAAGTTATAATTTATCTCAATATTTATTTTCACAAATTATAGGTTGTGCGAAAAAAACGTTAATTAGTTATGAAAAAGGAACGTCTGTT
>CAYYOP010000011.1:0-3190 GCA_964473435.1 uncultured Muribaculaceae bacterium
AATCAGAAGTAACTGTGGTAATTTAGTATATTTGATTACAACTGAATTAGCTGCCCTAGAAGAAATAAGTAAACTATGTGGTGAAGTAAAATCAAAAGAAAAAGATAAGACATCATCAACACCGCTTATAACAGTAAGTGATTTACAAAAGATGCAGTTAAATGAAGTCGTAATTTTAAGATCAAGATTAAATCCATTCAGAACAAAATTAACGCCAAGTTATGAAATCAACTGGGGATTCAATTTTTCAAAAGGAGAACTAACCGAAAGAAACAAAATGCCGATAGAATTATTTGATATTAAAGATTTTGTAAAAACACAAAAAAGAAACAAATTATTTGAAGCACTTGATAATGTAGAAAAACAACCAGAAAAAAAACCGGTCGATCATATATTCGCTCAAATGGAAAAAAATAGAGAACCAATTGAAGAAAAAAAATCTAAACCAGCAACAACATTCAATCCTTTAAATGAACCTTTAAATTTCAAGGAAACTGTTAAATCTGAAAAAGAAGAGATGTTTAATATGCCACTACCACCTAATATAAATCAAACACCAGATGGTGAACAATTTAATATAGATGAACTAGTTAAAAGAATAGATGCTAAAATAGCAGAACTGGAAGCAGAAGAAGCAAGAGAAAACAAAGAGAATAACAACTTGAATTTTATTCAAGAAAACAAATCACCAAAAGAACCAATTGAAAAATTAGAACATACAATATATGAAAAATTCGATGATTTCTTAGGAGATAAAATTGAAACAGAAGATACAGAACCAATAATTAATATTGATCAAGATAGTGTTATCGTTAGTGATTGTAATATTACAGATGATCAATACTATGATGATTTTTTCCAAGAATAAAAAATAAAATAGAATATGTAAAACATTCTATTTTTTATTGAAAAAAGCGCATGAAAATAAGAAACTATAATAGTGAACATATAAATCCACACCTTGGTTTAATCGTGGAGGACGCTTTAGTAATAGTTCATTACGTTCAGTACTATTTCCAATTAATAAATAATAACTTTTTTCTCAAGATTTCATAAATTATATTATGAAAACAATTAATAAAAAAAATTATAAAAATAATGGAACGTTTATTAATTTAGATGTGGATTATATCCCCTATGATAATCTATTATATAATCATCAAAAATATCTAAATAAAAATCAAAAATATTATATTTATTGTAAAAAAGGAGTAAAAAGTAAAAGAGTAACATCAATACTAGATGCATATGGTTATGATGTTACTTTAGTTATTGAGTAACTACTTTTTTTCTTTGAATAAATATCTATGTTGCTGTATAATGAAGGTGTGATTAAGATGGAAATATTAAAAGATATAGATTTATTTATTACTGACTTACTTAACAATATTGGTTTATTTGCACCATTATTAGCAAGTTTACTAATTGTTATAGAATCAATAATACCAATATTACCATTAAGTGTTTTTATAACTCTTAATTTTTATTATTTTGGTTCATTGGTAGGATTTTTAATAAGTTGGGGATTAACTTGTGTAGGATGTTATATTTCATTTGTTATTTTTCGTAAAAACATTAAGTTTTGGTTTGATAATAAATTCATTAAAGAAGATAAACATAGAATATCAAAATGGATGAAAGTTGTTAATAGATTAAAATTAGAACAATTAGTTTTATTAATGTCAATACCATTTACTCCTGCATTCTTAGTAAATATAGTAGCTGGTTTATCTTCAATGAAGCAATCTAAATTTATTATTTCTCTTTTAATAAGTAAAATGTTTTTAGTGTTTTTTTGGGGATTCATGGGTACGACTTTTTTGGAAAGTTTAAGAGATCCAACTAAATTATTTAAAGTAATAATAATTGGAGTACTGGCATTTTTACTTAGTAAAGTGGTTAATAAGAAATTTAATATAGAATAGAGGTATAGAATGATAGAATATTTAATAATAGGACTATTAATAGTTACAATAATATTATTAATAGTGATTTTAGTAAGAAGAAATAATAATGAAGAAATAACATTAAAATTAGGTAAGTTTGAAACAGATATTACTAAAGAACTAGGTGAGTTTAAATACTCTTTTAGTAAATCATTACAACAAGATTTTAAGGAATTAAATGAAACAATTGAAAGAAGATTAAATTACATTAATGAAAAAGTTAATGAAAGATTAGATACAAACTTTGAAAAGACTAATAAAACTTTTACTGCAATTTTAGAACGTATCTCTAAAATAGATGAAGCACAGAAAAAAATTGATAGTTTATCTAATGATATTATAGGGTTACAATCAGTATTAACAGATAAAAAGACTAGAGGAATATTTGGAGAAACGAATCTTCAATATATTTTAGATAGTATTTTTGGTAAGAATGATACTATATATCAAATGCAATATACATTATCAAATAAATCTATTGTAGATGCAATCTTGTTTGCTCCTGAGCCGTTAGGTACTATTGCAATAGATTCTAAATTTCCATTAGAAAATTATCAAATAATGACAAATACTAAGTTAGATAAATTAGTTAGAGAGAACGCAACTAAATTATTTAAATCCGATGTTAAGAAACATATAGATGCTATAAAAAACAAATATATAATAACAGGAGAAACTGCAGAAGAAGCGATAATGTTTTTACCTGCTGAAGCAATCTTTGCTGAAATAAATGCATATCATCCGGATTTAATAGAATATTCATATAAATCTAAAGTATGGATAACTAGTCCAACAACATTAATGAGTACTTTAACAATAATAGGAATGATATTAAAGAATATGGAAAGAGATAAATATGCTCAAGTCATTCATGAAGAATTAAATAAATTAGGAACAGAGTTTGGTCGATATAAAGATAGATGGGATAAATTATCAAGAAGCATTAATTCAGTTACTAAAGATGTTGAAGATATACATATTACTACTGAAAAAATAACGAATAGGTTTGCATCTATTAATAATGTAAATTTAGAGTTAAATAAACCAAATGGTGATTAAAAGAGTGAGAACTCTTTTTATTATGGTCGCATATAATATATTATGAAATTTGCTTTCATAGAAAGGAAATAAATATGATGGATAAAGAAAAATGTTTACTTTGTGGAAAACAAAATTGTAGTAATCATAAAAATTTTAAAGAACCAGTTAAATCTCAACAAAATTTTTATTATTGTTGTAATGGA
>CAYYOP010000011.1:3290-17664 GCA_964473435.1 uncultured Muribaculaceae bacterium
CCATCTGGTGTAGGAAGCATATTATCTGGTATTCAAGTTCAATTACAACTAAATACTTATTCAACAATAGATGATGGAGCACCTGTTTTATTTAATACTATTTTATTTGATAAAACAGATGCTATTACTTATGAACCTCTTAATGGGATATTTACTATTGATACTCCTGGTGTATATTATTTTGATTTTTCGATAGCTATGGATGGTGCTGCGTCTTCTCCAACAATTGCTTATGAATTAAATGGAAGTGATGGTACAAGTGTATATATTGCATCAGCAATTGTATCAGATTTACTTTCAGGAAATGCATTAGTAGATGTAAAAGAACCAACAACTTTTAGATTACTAAATAAAAGTGGAGATGAAGCATATCTTCCTAATTTAATAGTTCAAGCGAATATGACTATTATTCATTTAGAACATTAATTATATTTTAAAAGAAGTTTAATTTATATTAACTTCTTTTTTTGATTGACACTTTTACAAAAATTTCCAGTAAAAACAATATATTTTATGATATAATTTAGATGTTAAGGTGGTAAATAAATGGAATTCATTGAACTTAAAGAATGTACTAAAATATATAAAAATGGTGTAACTGGAATTGCTAATGCTAACCTTTCAATTGGAAAAGGCGAGTTTGTATTCGTCATAGGTCATACCGCAAGTGGAAAAAGTACTTTAATAAAATTACTATATCGTGAAGAAAAACCTACGGCTGGTTCTGTTTTTGTAGGTGGAGTAGATGTAGCAAAATTAAGAAATAACAAAATATATAAATTAAGAAGAAAGATTGGGATAGTTTTTCAAGACTTTAAATTATTACCTAAGTTGACTGCATATGAAAATGTCGCTTATCCATTAGAAAGTTATGGAATGAAAGCAACTGAAATAAGACCTTTAGTATTAGCAGCAATGGAATTAGTAGGTTTAAAAGACAAGACAAGAAGTTTCCCACATCAATTATCTGGTGGGGAACAACAAAGAGTATGTATCGCTAGAGCAATTGTTAATAAACCTAGATTATTAATATGTGATGAACCAACTGGAAACTTAGATCCTGAAACATCAAAAGAAATTATGGATGTAATAAGTAGTATTAATAAAGAACTAGGAACAACAGTAGTAATGGCAACTCACGATAGAGATATAGTTAACAGAATGAAAAAAAGAGTGGTAGTTATTAAAGAAGGATTAATTGATCGAGACACTCAGAAAGGAAGTTATAAAGAATGAGAGTCTTTAGAATAATTGGAAGAAGTATATCATCTTCATTTAAAAGTATATTTCGTAATTTTAGTTTAAGTATGGCTTCTGCGACAAGTACAATAATAACTTTAATCTTAGTATCAATTGGAATTTTACTTTCTTATAATGTAAATCATATTACTAAAGAAATAGAAAATGAATTAACAATTGTAGTATTAATGAATAAAAACGTAACTGCAGAAGAAATAAAAACAACTGAAAAATCTTTAAAAGATATAACTAATGTTGATACAATAACTTTTAATTCAAAAGAAGAAATAAAGAATAATTTAGCAGCAGAAAATGATACGTACGCTAAGATAGTTGAGAGTTGGGAAGAAGGAGAAAATCCTTTACAAGATTCATTTGTAATAACTGTTAAAGATGTTAAAGATATAAATGAAACTGCAACAACAATTAAAAATTTAGAATATGTTAATTTAGTTAAATATGGAGAATCAATGGTTAATGAACTTATTAAGATATTTGATTTTATTAAAAATATTACAATAGTATTAGTGATTGCGTTAGTATTGGTAACTGCTTTCTTAATTAGTAATACTATCAAGATAACCATATTTAGTAGACGTAGTGAAATTGATATTATGCGATTAGTAGGTACTAGTAATAGTGTTATTAAGTTACCATTTTTAATAGAAGGTTTTCTATTAGGAATAATAGGAGCAATATTACCAGTAATAATTACAATATTTGGATATAATTTTGCATATAAGAACTTATCATCTTCTGGCATATCAAATATATTAAATGTTATAAGTTTAGTTAAACCAGGAGCTATTGTTCATTATGTATCATTTGCTTTAATCGGAATAGCAGCTATTGTTGGAATGTTTGGTAGTGTCCGAGCAGTTAGAAAATATTTAACTATATAAAAGGAGATAAAATGAAAAGAATTTTAAAATATATATTTATAAGTTTGGCTTGTTTTATGGTATTTAATACAAATACTACTGCTACTGTAAGTGGCACTCTTGGATCTTTAAGACAAGAATTAAATGATTTAAAACGTAAAAAAAGTAATCAGGATAAAAAGACTGCTAAAACTAAAAATGAAATAGCAGCAACTAAAAATAGTATTTTTAGTTCTCAAGAAACAATAAAACAAAATCAAAAAAAAATAGACGATGCTAAAATAGAAATTACTAAATTAAATATTGAGATTGCTCAATTACAAGAAACACTTAAAGATCAAATGAATATTGAACAAGCAACTAAAGGTGAAAATATTTACTTAGATTATATATTTAATTCTAAAAGTTATGCTGATCTGGTTTATAGATACGCAATAGCAGAACAAGTCGCAAATCATCGTACTGAAAAAGTAACTAATTGGAATCAAAAAATAGAGCAAAATAAAGAATTAGAAATAGAATTGGTTGAGAAAGAAAAAGAGATAAAACAAGAATTAGAGAAACTTGAAAAAGAAGTGGTTTATCTTGGCGAGGAATACGAAAAAGAATCAGATGTGGCAATGAGTATTCAAGATGAAGTAAAATCAACACAAGAGTATATCACTTATTTAGTGGACCTTGGTTGTGGTGAAAACGAAGACATAATGAGTTGTATAAACTTGCATGGTGATCGATATTTAAGAAAGCCTCTAGTCAAAGGAAGAATTACTAGCCCATTTGGTTACCGAGTTCATCCTATTACTGGTGTAAAACAATCCTATCACAATGCAATAGATATTGGTGGTAATACTGAGGGGACAAATATATATTCAGCTGCTAATGGTATAGTAGGAAAAATCATCAACGCAAGTATGAGCGATCCAAAATGTGGTGGTCGTCAAGTTTATGTTCATCACAACATAGCAGGAAAACTATATACAACTGCTTATTATCACTTATTAAATATAAAAGTAAAACTAGGTGATGAAGTAACTAGTAATACAGTTATTGGTACAGTTGGTGGCGGAAAAGGCACTCCATGGGATGGATGTTCAACAGGCGCCCACTTACATTTTGTAGTTGCAGAAGGATGGTATGGTGGAACTTGTAAAGGTGATTGTTACTTAAATTTTAATACATTTAAATATACAAAATCTGTTGATCCTAAAAAAATTCTAAACTTACCAAATAGTTGGAGTTCAAGATAGTTAATTAACTATCTTTTTTGTTTAATGAATATAATATATAAAAAAGATTGCCAAAGTTTCCCTTTCTTGTTTTTTCTGCTGGATTCGATTGAAATAAGGTAAATACTATGTTATGATTAAACTCTGCGTTTAGGAGTGGAAATATGAAAAAAACAAAAATAATATGTAGCATTGGCCCAGCTAGTGCAAAATATGAAGTTATGAAAAAGATGATAGAAAACGGCATGAATGTAGCTAGAATCAATTTTTCACATGCAACTATTGAAGAAAGAGAAAATGTTCAAAATCTTGTTAAGCAAATTAATGAAGATATTAATAGCCATGTTGCTATTTTATATGATACAAAAGGTCCAGACTTTAGAACTGGTATTGTAGAAAATGGATCATTAGAATTAGTAGAAGGCGAAAACATAAGAATCGTAAAAGAAGATGTTATTGGTAATAAAGAAAGAATAACATTTAACTATAAAGAAGCAATAGATGATATTGAAGTAGGTAATACTATTCTTTTAGAAGATGGTTTAATGAAATTAATAGCAGTATCAAAAGATGAAACAGGTATTAATTGTGATATTGTTGTTGGAGGAATCTTAGGAGATCGTAAAGGAGTTAACGTACCTGGTACAAAATTAAATGTTCCTTTTATAAGTGACCAAGATCGTGAAGATATTATTTATGCTTCACAAAATAATGGGGACTTTTTAGCATTATCTTTTGTTAATACTAAAGAAGATGTATTGACTGTTAAAGAAATATTAGCAAAAGAAAATAATTCACATCTACAGTTAATAGCTAAAATTGAAAGTAAGTCTGGAATTGATAACTTAGATGAAATTATTGAAGTCAGTGACGGAATCATGATAGCGCGTGGAGACTTAGGTGTTGAAATGCCAATGCATGAATTGCCTATTTTACAAAAGAAAATAGCTAAAAAATGTCGTGAAGCAGGAAAAATATGTATTGTTGCTACAGAAATGTTAGAATCAATGAAAAAAAATGCTAGACCAACTCGTGCTGAAGTATCCGATATTTCAAATGCAGTATTTGATGGTACAGATGCAGTAATGTTAAGTGGTGAAACAACAATGGGAAGATATCCAGCTGAAGCAGTTAAATATATGGCTGATATTTGTAAGAGTACTGAAAATAATTTAGATTATGCAAAACAAATAACTTGTTTAACAATGACTGATATAACAAGTGCGATAGCGACATCTGTTGTTAATAGTTCAAATATGTTAGATGTTAAATTAATAGTAGTACCAACTTCAACTGGTTATACGGCTAAAAAAATTAGTTCACTAAGATCAAAACCATCTGTTTTAGCTTGTGTACTTACTAGCGAATATGCAAGATCTTTAGCACTTAACTTTGGAGTATATTCAACTATTATAAATAAATGTAATACAACAGAAGAATTAGTATCTTCTAGTTTAGAAATTAGTAAACAAGTCATGAATTTAAACTGTGGAGAATTAGTAGTAGTTACTGGAAGTTTTAAAAATGATAAAAACAAAACAGATTTTATGAAAATCCAAGAAGTATAAAAACTAGAGCAAAACGTTCTAGTTTTATATTTCTTGAATAAATGTATTAGTTATTTTATAATATAAGTTAGGAAAGTGATATCTATGAAAAATGTTGTTGTATTTGGTGGTGGCACAGGAATGAGTCAAATTCTAAAAGGATTAAAATTATTCCCTTTAGATGTGACAGCAGTTGTCTGTGTTTCAGATAATGGCCGTAGTACCGGTGCACTTCGTCAAATCTATGATATACCTGCTGTAGGTGATATAAGTAAAGTATTACTTAATATGCGTAGCAATGACGATATAGTAAAAGAATTACTCAATTATCGAATTAAAGAAAGTAATAGTCAAAATAACTATCATCATTCAATTAAAAATTTGATCCTAACAGCGTTAATAGATCTAAAAGGTAATTTAAGCGATGCTGTAGTAGAGTTTTGTAATATATTTGACATAGATGGCAGTGTCTTACCTTTAACCGAAGAAAACGTTAATTTAGTTGCTAAAATGACAGATGGAAAAGTGATAGTAGGAGAAGATGAAATAACTGAAGCAAAGAAAAGTATTAAATCTATATGGTATGACAAACATTTTAAAGTAAATGATGCTGTCATTAAAAAGATAGAAACTGCTGATTTAATTATTTTTTCACCAGGAAGTTTATTTACTAGTATTTTACCTCATTTAATGGCGCCTGAAGTCGTAAGTACTATTAACAAAAGTAAAGCAAAAAAAATATATATTTGTAATTTAATAACCCAACCAGGAGAAACAATGAATTTTACTGCTAGTAAACATCTAGATGTATTACTTAAATATTTAGGAAAAAATGGTATTGATGCTATTATTGCTAATAAATCTAAAATTTCAAAAACATTAACTAAAAAATACGAAACTAGAGAACAAAAATATCCAGTGATATTTGATGAAAAAAAATTAAATGAATTAAATGTAAAAGTTATAGCAGATAAACTTTATAAAATAGAAGATAATATGATTAGACATGATTCCTTAAAAACAGCCTATTTAGTATATTCATATTTGATGGGTGATAAATAATGACTTTTTCTACTAGAATAAAAAATGAAATAACAAAAGAATTAACTAACTTAGTAGAAGATTTAATTTCATTAAATACCTATTTAAAATTTAATAGTATTATAACTGAAGACAAAATCACTATAATGCTAGAGAATGCTTCAGCAGCAAGATGGATATTTAGATTAATAAAAAGTCATTATAATATAGAAGTTCTTTTAACAGTTCGAACTATTAAAAGATTTAAAACTAGAAATTTATATATCCTTGAATTAAAAGAGAAAATAGAAACAATTACTTCTGATATTAATAATACATTAGAAAACATCTTAGAGGGAAGTAGTGAAGAAAAGAAAGCATTTTTAAAAGGGTTGTTTCTAGCTTGCGGAAGTATTAATGATCCTAAAACAAATCAATATCATTTAGAGTTCTTAATAAAAGAAGAAACGGACGCTGAATTAATTAACAAAATATTATTAAGTCTTAATTTTAAAAGTAAAATATTAAAAAGAGAAAAAGAATATATGATATATATAAAAGCAAGTGAAAATATAAGTGACTTCATAAAGAGTTTGGGCGCTACTAATGCACTTTTCTATTATGAAGATATTAGAATATATAAAGATCATAAAAACATGGTAAATCGTCTTAATAATTGTGAGCAAGCGAATATGGAAAAGTCTATGAAATCGAGTGAAATTATTTTATCAAACATAAAATATTTAGAAGATAATAATCTACTGATTTTATTTGAAGATAGACGCAAAGAAATTATTAAATATAAAAAAATGTATCCAGAAACTTCATTAGTAGAACTTGCTAATATAATTTCTTTAGAAACAGATAAACCAATTACAAAATCAGGAATTAATCATCATTTTAGACAAATGAATGAATTAGTTGTAAAACATAAAAATAATAATTAAATAATTTTATCAATTAAATTATATTTAAGAGCATCTGAAGCACTAAGATAATAATCTCTCTCAGTATCTTTATTAATTTTATTTTCGGTCTTATTACATAAAGAAGCTAATATTTTATTTAGTTTCTTTTTCATTGATAAAATTCTTTCAGCGTGGATTTTTATGTCACTTGCTTGACCTTGAGTACCACCAATTACTTGATGAATCATAATTTCACTATTTTTTAATGATAATCTTTTACCTTTAGTTCCAGCAGCAAGAATTATAGCTGCCATAGAAGCGCATAAACCAGTTGCTACAGTAGATACATCACTTTTGATATAATTCATAGTATCATATATTGCTAGACCAGCTGTAACACTACCACCTGGACTATTAATATATATAAAAATATCATCATTACTTATAGAGTCTAAGTATAAAAGTTCACTTATTATTAAGTTACTTAAATTATCATTAATTTCTCCATTAATAAAAATAATTCTACTTGCTAATAATTTAGAATAAATATCATAAATCTTTTCTCCATTAGGATTTCTTTCAAAAATACTAGGAATTAACATTTTATCACCTAATACTATCATAAAGAAAAAGTCTAAAAAATATACGTATAAAGATATGACAAAACTCATAATTTTAAATATATTAACTTTAAAACGAGAATTATGTGTAAAAATGATAAAAAAAACCGCTAATTATGTGTGAAACTCTCTAAAAAAACCACTAATTATGTGTAAAATTATTATTTCATTAGTTAAAATGTGTAGCAATAACTATGAAATTGATCATTACGATAAGTCATATAGAAGTTAAAAATATAATTAAAATGTAGTAAAAAGAATATGACAAACTCATATTTTTTTGATATCATATATGTAGATAATAAAAAGGGTGATATAAAAAATGTTGTTAGACAGATATAATGTGAAAGTATATCAAGCAGGTATAAAATTTGTTTTATATGTTGCTGCTAAAAATATATTAAATTGTGAGGTAACATTCTCACATTCTTTAGATAAAGGTTTATATACACAGTTACTTTCAAATAAACAATTAACAAGAATAGATATAGATAATTTAAAAAAAGAAATGGATCGTATTATAAATGAAGATTTAAAGATAACAAGAAAAGTTGTTGCTAAAGTAGATGCTTATAGTTATTATTTAAAAGTTGGAGAAAAAGAAAAATCAGGAAATATTTCTAACTTAAATAATAAAACAGTTACTTTATATGAATTAGCAGGATATCATAATTACTTTATGGGAAATATGCCATCATCAACTGGAAAAGTAAACCGCTATCAATTAACATTTTTAGGTAATAATGATTTAATACTTAGTTTTCCTATAGATGATAGTGGAGTTATACCAAACTATATAGAACAAGATAAAATCTATGAAAGTTTTAGAATGTATAATAGGTGGATTAACACATTAGGTGTTAAATATGTAAATGATTTAAATAAAATTGTTTCTGAAAATAAAATAAAAGATTTTATTAAGAAAAATGATATTATGATGGATAATCAAATATATAATACTGCTGTTAGAATAAGAGAATCCAGAAAGAAAATAATATTACTAGGAGGACCATCATCAAGTGGTAAAACTACTAGTACTAAAAAGTTAGCTTTATACTTAGAAACTTTCGGACTTAATCCAATATACTTAGGTTTAGATGATTATTTTAAAAATAGAGATGAAACACCAATAGACGATAACGGTGAACCTGACTTTGAAGGATTAAGCGCTATAGACTTAAAACTATTTAATAGTCAATTAAATAAAATGTTAGCTGGAGAAGAAGTTAGTGTACCATCATATAACTTTATAACTGGTGAAAAAGAATATAAAAATAGAATAATAAAATTAAAAGAGAAGGACATAATATTAATAGAAGGCTTACATTGTTTAAATGAAGAACTAACTAAAGATATAACTAGAGATAAAAAATTAAAAATATATATAAGTCCTTTTACTCCATTAGGTATAGATAAACATAATCATATATCAACTATAGATATAAGACTACTAAGAAGAATGATACGTGATAGTTGGTCTAGAGGTTACTCTCCAGAAAAGACTTTAAAGATTTGGGATAAAGTTCGTGAAGGAGAAGTTAAATATGTGTTTCCATTTACAAATGAAGCTGATTTAATTTTAAATACAGCATTCATTTATGAAGTTGGAGTATTAAAAGTTTATGGAGAACCACTATTATATAGTATATCTCCAGAATCTAAATATTATAATGAAGCAAGAAGAATGATAGATTTTTTACAAATGTTTTTTCCTATTCCTAGTGAATATGTAAGTAGTGATAATGTTTTAAGAGAATTTATTGGTGGTTCTTATTATGAAGGAAGGTAAATAAATGAAAAATATTGCAATTAATGGTTTTGGTAGAATAGGTAGAATAGCTTTTAGAGAATTATTTGGTTCAGATGAATATAAGATAGTTGCTATAAATTCTCGTAGTAATCCTGAAGAACTAGCATACTTACTTAAATATGATACTGTTCATGGAAATTATTATCCAGAATTAATTACTCATACAGATGAAGGAATAATAGTTGATGGGGAACTAATTAGATCATATATTATTGATGAAGCGAGAGATTGTCCTTGGGCTGAATTAGAAGTAGATTGTGTCTTAGAATGTACTGGAGTTTACACAACAGAAGAGAAAGCAATGCAACATATTGAAGCAGGATCTCAACACGTCGTTATATCAGCACCTGGAAAAGGAAATATGAAAACTGTAGTTTATGGTGTAAATGAACAAATCTTAGATGGTACTGAAAAAATAATAAGTGCATCATCATGTACTACTAATTGTTTAGCGCCTGTAATTAAAATCATAAATGATAATTTTGGAATAGAATCAGGATTTATGACAACAATTCATGCTTATACTAACGATCAAGTAACAATGGATGGAGTTCATAATAAAGGAATAACTTCAAGAAGAGGAAGAGCAGCAGCGCAAAATATAATACCTGCATCTACTGGGGCAGCATCATCTATTGGAGAAGTAATTCCTGAAGTTAAAGGCATACTAGATGGAACATCGTTTAGAGTCCCAGTTATAAATGGCTCATGTATTGATTTAACTCTTACTTTATCAAGAGAAACAACTTTAGAAGAATTAAATAATCTATTTGAAAAAAATGCTAGCCAAGTATTAAAATTTACTTTAGATCCAATAGTATCAAGTGATATCATTGGGAATAATTGTGGAGCATTAGTAGATGGTTTAGCAACTAAAGTACTAGATTCAAATAAAAAATTAGTTAAAATAGTCGCGTGGTATGACAATGAATATGGATATACAGCTCAAATGTTAAGAACGATGGAAGTATTACTGGGAAAGTAATACTTTTTTACTGCATATAATTAAATATGTTTAAGTTATTAAAAATAATAATTGGTATTAATTTAATTAGTTATTCTTTGTTGTTTTTTATTATGTATTTAAATTTATTTACTATCGGATATAACCTAGGATATTATCTACTACAGATAATAAGCCATATTGAAACATTGCTAATAATTCCAGGTGTTTATTTAATATGGAGTTCTTTATATAAAAAAGACAATTAAAAAACATGATGCAAAATAAAAATAATATGTTATAATCTAATAGAAGAGAGTTGAATAAAAATGGAAAATAAAAAAAATAAACCAATAATAATTCTTGCTATTATTTTATCTTTTATAGTACTATTAGTAGGAGCATATTTTACATATGATAAGTTTTTCAATAAAAATGAAAAAAACAAAACTGAACAAAATTCAAATGTGAAAGAAGAACTTATTTATAAAAAAGAATCTACAGTTGCTTTAAATGATAAAGAACATAAACTAACATATGAATATTATTATGAAAAAGAAACAGATGTAAATTTAATTGAAATTACAAATCCGTATTATTATCGTGTAAAAGTAAAATTAATGTTTGATGATAATGAAATAAATTTTGGAGAATTCTATTTTTATCGTAGTCAAATAAATCATAAAACAACTAAGGAAATGGAAAGTCATATATTAAGTGAAGAAATAAGAAAGCCATCTAATGAAATAATTAATGTAGAAGGAAGAGATTACCTATTTGTAAGTTTAACTTCTAATAATCCTATGGATTTCGATTTAAGACTATTAATAGATAACAATAAACTTTTACAATATAGTTTTATTGGTTTAACAGATATTACATTAAAAGATACTGTTACAAATCATGAAAGATTTAATGAAAAAGATTATTATTTTGAAGATGGAAAATTATATCACTTGTTTTATTTACCAGAAAGTTTAAGTGAAGATGAACCATTAGGATTATATATATATGAAATAAATTTTAGTGATGAATTAACAATTTCAAAAACCCATTTAAATGAAGACAAATATGAATTTAATAGTGCTCAATAAAAAGTATTTTAAATACTTTTTTTTTATTGAGTTCTTTACATAAAAAAAATAAAATGATATGATAATTCAAGGTGATAAGATGAAAAAATTATTATTATTAATATTATTATTAATACCAATTAGAGTTAATGCTGAAATAAAAGTAGAAAATCATTTAATAGATGCTGAAATAGAGATAGCAGGTGGGTTAAGAGTAAAAGAATTAATTGTTTTTAAAGGTAATACCAAAGATTTTTCTAGAACAATAAACTATAAAATGATAAATGAAGAATGGGATAAAAAAACTATTAATTTTAAAAGAAGTTCTATATATAATGGATATAGTTTAGAAAATATAAAAGTCGCAGTTATAGAAGCACCAAAAGAATTAGACTATAATTCAATTCCTAATAATTTTAATAAATATATAGAAGAACTCGATCCTAAAAGTAAGGAAAAAAACTTCTATACAAATATTAAAAATGAATTAGGTTCAACTATAAATATTCATCATGAAGGAAAAGAAGAAACAACAGCTATTTATCTTGAATATGTAGTAAGTAATGTAATAGTTGTTCATGAAGATGTCTTAGAACTAAACTATACATTTAAAAACCTTAATTTAGGTTCTAATAAGACCTTTATAAGAGTGATAATTCCCTATGCTACAACAAGTAAAGAATATAACTTTTGGCTTCATGGACCTTCAACAGGAGCATTACAAGAACTAATTACATCATCAGATGAAAAAATGGGAATAGTTAGTGAATTTCCTAAACTTAAAAATGATATTAATATAAGAATGACTTTACCTAAAGAACAGGTAGGTATAGATCTATATTTAAATAAAACTAATACAAAAGCATTAAATCAAATATTAAAAATAGAAAATTCAAAAATAAAAAGACAAAGTACAGATGATAATATATATACAATTATAAAATATGGATTAATAGTAACGAGTATTATATATATATTAGGTTCTTTCCTATTAATAAAATATAATATAAAATCAATATTTTTATTATATTTACTATTAGGTTTTATTATAACTTTATTTAATCTTATTTTAAAATTTAATATTATTTATATATATTTTATATTACTAGTACCATTAACAATAAAATCAATTACATTATTAAAAAACAAGACAAAAAAATAGTCTTGTTTTTTGTAAAGATATACTTTTGATTGACATCTTAAGGGTCTTTTAATAAAAATTATGATAAAATATTTATAGAGGCAATTATGAAGAAAAAAAATAAAAAAAATGCAACAACATTTTATAAAATATTATCATTTATATTAATTATAGTTAGTGTTTTATTAGCTAGTGTAATATTATACTTTGAAATATTACCTATGAAATATTTAATACCACTTTTAGTAATATCAACAATTATAATATTTGGTATAAGTTATAAACTTAATACTAAAACTTGTTTATTTACTAAATTATTATTTTCGCTACTTAGCATTATATTAATCGTAGTAGAGTCTTTAAGCATTTTTTATGCTTTTGGTACGATGGATTTTTTAAATAATATATTTGATACTGGTTATCGAATTGAAACATATAATGTTTATGTTTTAAAAGATAGTTCATATACTAAATTAAAAGAATTAAATAATAAAAACATAGTAATTTATCAATCAGGTTCAGACAACTTAAAAAAAGCAATAAATAAACTATCTGATAAAATAAGTTTTAATAAACAAGAAGTAGATAGTATTACAGAGGGAGTAAATAGTTTAATTAATAAACAATCAGATGCATTATATTTAAGTGAATCTTTAGTAGGAATATACAAAGAAGAACACGAAGAAGAATATAATAAATTAAGAATCTTAGATTCTATTGAAATATTAACTAAACAAACTGGTAAATTTAAAGAAGTAGATGTTAGAAAAAAACCATTCGCGCTATATTTAAGTGGTTCAGATTTAGAAGGTTCTATAAATAAAGTTTCTAGAAGTGATGTTAATCTTTTAGCAGTAGTAAATCCTAAAACAGCAAAAGTACTATTAATAAATACTCCAAGAGATTACTATGTAACATTAGCAACTAAAAACGCTAAAGATAAATTAACTCATGCCGGAATTTATGGAATAGAAGAATCTGCTCTTACTTTAGGAAAGTTATATGATATTGATATAAATTATTATGCAAGAGTTAATTTTACGTCATTTGTTAAAATAATAGAAGCATTAGGAAGTATAGAAGTAAACTCTAAATACGCTTTTAGTTATGACGGATATACATTCAAAAAAGGAACTAACAAATTAACAGGTAAAGCAGCACTAGCATTTAGTAGAGGTAGAAGTATGCTACCTGAAGGTGATATTAGTAGAGGATATAATCAACAAGCTGTAATAGAAGGAATTATAAATAAAATATCTAATCCTAATATATTAACTAAGTATAATATATTACTTAATTCATTAGAAAGTGGAGTAATGACTAATATTGATAAAAACGTCATTACAAAGTTAGTTAATCTTCAAATCGATGAAAATATCAAATGGCAAATTGAAACATATAATGTTAAAGGAAAACATTCTACAAATACAACTTATAGTACTGGTTCAGCCAAAACATATGTAATGGAACCAGATATAGAGACTGTAAACGAAGCTAAACAAAAAATAATAGATTTAATTAAATAAATCTATTATTTTTTACGATAGCCTGAAACATTTAAATAATATTTGACATATTAGTTTTATCTTTTTTAATTAAGTTGTTCTTCTTTAAAACAAGTTTATATAATACAGAATCTCTTAATATGCAAAACCAAGCTTCTTTAGTATGATCTATTCTTCTTTCCCAAAAAAAGATAGGTTCAAAGGCTTCATTTGAGAGTTCTATTAATTCCTTGATATTTTTAACTTCTACTGTTTCCCAGTTAGTATATTTTATAAAATTAGTAACTTCTATTATGCGATCATCATAATCTTTTAAAATTTTATTTATTTCTAAAGTGTAGGGACTTTTGTATTTATCTAATAAATGTTTCAATAAAGAAATAAATAATACTATAACAATACCAATAAAGTTATTAAAATCACTTAATAACTTTTTTTATTCTTTTCATTGAAAGATAGAG
>CAYYOP010000012.1:0-16961 GCA_964473435.1 uncultured Muribaculaceae bacterium
AAAATAGAAGAAGAACCAAAAGAAAAAGTAGAAACTAAAAGTAATAAAAAGGATAAAGAAGAAGGGGATATTATCGCAAAAAAGATAACTGAGAAAGATTTAAAGAAAAAAGAAAATAAAACATTACTTATCTTAGGTGCTATATTTACTGGCTTAGTATTAATAACAACATCAATCATTTTACTTTTACCAAAACTAACAGAAGCAAGAGATGTTTTAGTACCAGATGTTTCGAATATGACTGTAGCTGAGGCAGAAAAACTATTAAGAGATAACGGTTTAAAAGTTGCAGCTGAAATAAAAAGCACTACTAGTGAAAGTGTTGAAGAAGGAAAAATAGTAAAAACTGATCCTTCAATTGGAAGAACAGTTAAAGAAGGTACAACAATAACAATCTTCCAAAGTACTGGAGAAGGAACATATGAAGTAGAAGATTATACTGGTAAAAACTACATTGAAATTAAAACAATATTAGAAAGAGAAAATAAACTCTTTGTTGTAGTAGTTGAAGAAGAAGTAGATGATATTACAAAATATACTGATGGACAAATAATAAGACAAGATCCTAAACCAGGTACTAAAGTAGTTCCTGGAGATAAAATAACAATCTATATACCGGATATGACTGGAGTGTATCCAGACTTCAAAGCAGAAGATTACTCTCTAGTAGACATTGAAGCGTTCGCTACAAAATATAACTTAATATTAAAAGTAGAGTATAAAGAAACTAATCTATATGAAGTGGGAACAATAATAGATCAACTTCCAAAACCAGGAAGTGATATAATAAATGGGATGACATTAAAAATAGTTATCGCTGAAGAAGAAGATTCAACTACAATAGATTAAAGGGGGCTTCCATGGAAGGTACGATTATTAAACAAATTAGTAATTTATATACCGTAGAAATAAATAATAAAATATATGAATGTCGAGCAAGGGGTAAGTTTTATCATGATAAACTTACTCCTTTAGTTGGTGACCGAGTAGTTGTAGATATAGAAAATAACTATATTCTAGAAATAAAACCTAGAACAAATTCACTAGAAAGGCCAAGTATTGCGAATATTGATACTTGTATAATTATAACTAGTACTAAAGCACCTAATCTAGATTTAAACTTATTAGATAGATTATTAACTTTAATAATTCATAATAAAATTAAGCCTATTATTTGCTTTACTAAAATAGATTTATTAGATAAAAATGAAAAAAAAGAAATAAAAAAATTAATCAAATATTATAATAGTTTAAATATAAAAACACTAACAAATAAAAACTTAAGAAAAATAACAAAAGAAATAACTAATCAAATAGTAGTACTAACAGGTCAAACTGGAGCTGGGAAAAGTACTCTATTAAATAAGTTGAATAAAGACTTAAACCTAGAAACTAATCCTATTAGTAAAGCTTTAGGAAGAGGAATACATACAACAAGACATGTCGAACTATTTAAATATAAAACATCTCTAATAGCAGATACACCTGGTTTTAGTTCACTAGATATAACAAAATTAACAAAAGAAGAAGTAAAAAACACATTTCCAGAATTTAATGTTAATTGTCAATACCATGACTGTATGCATTTAAAAGAACCTAATTGCAAAGTGAACGAACTATTAAAAGAAAACAAAATATTAGAAAGTCGTTATAATAATTATTTAAAGTTTGTGAGGTAAATATGAAAGTAGCAGTATCATTTATTAAGAGTAAATATAATGAAAAAGAAACTATAAAATTGATAGATAAAACAAATGCTGATTATATCCATGTAGATATAATGGATGGTAAATTTGTTGAAACAAAAAATTATACATTTAAAGAAATAGAATCATATGTAAAAGAAACTACTAAAAAATTAGATGTACATCTAATGTGTACTAACCCAAGTAAGTATATTAAAGATTATGCTTTATTAAATACTGAATATATAACATTTCATTTAGAAGCAGTAAAAAAACCTCTAGAGTTAATAGAAGAAATCCATTCATATGGAATAAAATGTGGTATTAGTATTAAACCATCAACCCAAATAAATGAATTAATACCATACTTAGGTTACATAGAGCAAGTATTAATTATGAGTGTTGAACCAGGATTAGGTGGTCAAACATTTATGCCAGAAGTAGTCAATAAAATAGATTATTTAAAAAACTTAAATAGAAATATTACCATAAGCGTAGATGGTGGAATAAATGATCAAACAGTTAAGTGTCTTTCAAACGCTGATATGGTAGTAAGTGGATCATTTATTTGTTTAAGTGATAACTATCAAAACCAAATAGATAAATTGAGAAAAGATTATAAAAATTGAAAACAAATTATTGTTAAGTATAGAAAAAATTGTAACATATAATCATGGCTCTTTAATATTTGTATTTTGAACTTACAATGTGTCTAGATTATAAAAGTCTTTCCAAATGTAAAAAATCAAAATTTTGAATTAAATTAACAAAACAATAAATTAAAGTATTATAATCTTAAAAAAAAGTGTGAAATTATCACACTTTTTTTATACTAACACAATCATTAATATAAATGACTTCTCGATTGTTAGTAATTAAGTAATTATCTGTTTTACCAACTATCTTGGCTATGAAAGAACGATTTTTAGTTTCGATAATAGCATCAACTGGAAAAGTATTTAAAGCGCTGCTACGATCACTTTGGTTCCCACTATAAAAAGTATGTTGTGAATTTTCAATATTTTCATCTATTTTATTCTTAAATATTTCTGGTAAATTCATTTATTTCGCCTCCGTTTATTTATTATATGCATAAAACGCCCAAACGAGCCAAGATAATAATATGAAAAATAAAAATACGATTCTTTTTTTAATTATGTTATTAATGATTTTTAGTTTAATTAATAATTTTAGTGCAGCTTACATACTAGATTCTTATAGTAATTATTTTCTTAAAGAATTAATTTGGTATCTTATAAGTTTTTTTGTAATTTTTATAATATCTAAAATAAATATAGAAATATTATTTAAATATAGTTTTTATATTTATTTGTTAGGTAATTTATTGTTGTTATTAACTATTTTTATCGGAACTAATATAAACGGAAGTAAGTCTTGGATTATGATCGGACCTTTTGGTTTTCAGGCAAGTGAGTTTATGAAGGTGGCTTTATTATTATATCTATATTATATATCTATTAAATATAAAGTTTTAAATGATTTTAAATATGTGTTAATAACTTTAATTATAATAATGATTCCAAGTATATTAACTTTTTTAGAACCTGATACTGGAGCGGTTATATTATATTTTATTATCTATTTAGGATTTTTAATTAATAAAAAATTAAATAAATGGTGGTATGTAATAACGTCAATTCTTCTTTTATTTATAGGAGTAAGTTTTTTTGTTTTATACTTTAATTATCAAGAAATATTTATTAATATTTTCGGGACATCTTTTTTTTATAGAATTGATCGGATTACTGAATTTTTAAGTGGAGAAGGATATCAACTTAATAAGGCTTTAATATCAATTGGATCTTCTGGTTTGTTTGGAAGAGGCCTTAGAAATATACCAGAATATTTTCCTGAAGCTCCAACCGATTTCGCATTTGCGCTTTTAATAAATAACATTGGTTTTATTGGAATAATAATCTTTTTAATTATTTATGGATTATTGATATTTAATTTAATAAAAGTAATTGAAAATAATAAAACTTTTTTGCTTCCGGTTGTTATGCTTCTTTTATTTCAATCTAGCATTAATATATTAATGAATATTGGATTGTTTCCTATAATAGGAATTACTCTTCCTTTTATAAGTTATGGAGGAAGTAATTTATTATCTTATATGATTATTATTGGTTTGGTTATTAACATAAAAAAAGTATCTGTTGATACTTAGATTACCTATAAGGATATGGTGCGGGGGTGTAATTGTAACCACCATAATAGTTATATCCGTAATTAGGATAAGAGTATGTTGGTGCTGGTTGTGTTACATAAACTGGTCTAGGTCTAGTAGCGCCTACTATAGCTGCTCCGCCAAGTCCTCCTAGCAGAAATGGGACCAAGAAGAATCTATCATCTTGGTTGTTAGGCATAGTATTGTAATACATAAAAAACGCTCCTTTCTTTTTATTATATGAATAGAGCGTTTTTGTGCTATTTATTATAAAGTCTATAAAAATTAAATGACGGGGGATTAAATAATCTAAAAGGATATTTACTAGTTCCTAATCCTCCTGAAATATACATTTCAGAATTATTAACAATATATTTCTCATCATAATATGTTTTCGCGCCATCTACTTTTACTATACTTCCTATAAAAGGAATTCTTACTTGACCATTATGTGAATGTCCTGCTAGTATTAAATCTGGTTTATATTGATCTAATCTTTTAACAGTATCTGGTTCATGAGTTATAAAGATTGTATAATATTGTTCATTGTATAGTTCAAATGCTTTAGGTAAGTCTTCATCACCGATTAAATAATCTTCAGTACCTACAATTAATATTGGATTACTATCATTATAATAAAAGAATTCACTGCTATTATCTAATAATGAAATATTTATATTTTTTAATACTTCATTATATACAGAACCATAATCATGATTTCCTCTAACCATATAAGAAGATACTTCAGGATCTATTTTATTTAAAGTATCAATTACTTTAACAAGTTCATCTTTACTTATCTCATAATCTTTATCTATAAGATCACCTGTGAAAATAACAATATGAGGTTTTAATAGATTTATTTCGTTTACTAACTTTTTTAAATCTTCTTGTTTATAAGTAGTTCCATAATGTAAATCAGTAAAGTGTACTATTTTCAAACCGTGATAGTTATCAGTTAATTTATTATTAATAATAGAATATTCTTTGATTTTCAAACCTTTAGTACCAATGAAATGACTATAAAACAAAATAATAATAATAAATAATAAAATCATTATAAATGATTTTTTAAAAAATGAATTTTTCATGAAGTCCTCCTATAAGAAAATAAAGTATAAAATTAATGTTACGATATTATGCAAACTATGAATTATAATACTATCTAAAATGTTTTCTGAACGACGATAAACTATAGCGAAAGTCATTCCTAACGAAAAGTAAGGTAGTATATATAATATATCAACTAGTTCTTTAATAGATCCAAATGTATGGAAAAAGCCAAATATTAAACTTGATACTATGAAATAAATATACTTATTATTTATTAAATTTAGTCCTAATCTAAAGACTAGTTCTTCTAAAATAGGTGCTAAAAAAGCATTTATTAATATTGATGATATTATATACTTTTCATATAATTCCCTAACTATTACTTCATTACTATTTAATTGCCCTGGCAATAATTTTAAAATTATATAATTGAATATCATCATAAAGATAAAACCAATAACCCAAGTTATGAGGTTTTTCTTTATATTTTTATTCCATATATTTTTGTAATCAAATAACATTTCTTTTAATTCGCTTCGATGTATAAAAAAGATAACAAAAATAATTATACAATAAATTAAAACATTAACAAAAGAAAAAACAAATACATTATTTGTATCGAAATAACTTTCGAAAATCATATTTAGAATTACTGTTAAACCAATATAGGTTGCAAAAGTTTTGAAAAATTTATTTATCATATTAATCACATTATTATTTTAGCATATATATTTTTTTTTTGCTTTAAAAAAAATTAAAATATGGTATACTGTACATAACGATAGAGGAGGCAATTAGATGTCACAAAGTTATAAAAGATTAATAATTAAAGTATTTGTAATTTTAGTAATATCCTTTTTAAATGTAGTAAATGTAAGCGCTGCTTGTACTTATGTAGAAAAAGCAAATTTAAATGAAGTCGCTTCAAAAGTAAAAACTAATTATGAAATAATAGAAAAGACCGAAACATATGAAGTTTTAGATACGGATGTTAATGAAGTTTTTACTCATGAAGCTATAAAATCATCATTTAAAATAAACATATATAATATAACAAAAGATTTATATGTTACCCAACATAATGGTTTTAATAATGAAGATACTAATATATTTTTTGAGGATACAGAAAATGGTATATATACTTTTCTTACTGATGATTTAGAAAACATAATTAATTTTAAATATGATATATATTCTAATTTAGAAAATTGTACAGGCGATATCTTAAAGACATATAATTTTATCAAACCAAAATTGAATCTTTATTCTCAACATGGTGCATGTGATGGTTTAGAAGATATACCATATTGTAAAAAATATATAACAGAAGATTTAAATATAGAAGAATCTGAAATATCAAGAAGAGTTGAAGAATATCTAGCTTCAAAAAACACACAATCTGAACAAGGAAATAATAAAAAGAACATAATCGAAACATTAAAAGAAAATTATATATATGTAATACTAGGGGTAGGTATAGTAGCTGGTGCTTTAACAACAACGATAATTATTGTTAAAAAAAGGAGTGCCCTATGAAAAAAGAATTAAAAATAATATTTACATTATTAATAAGTGTATTTATTTTAAATTTAAATGCTAACGCAGCAACAGGAACAGGAATATGTTATAAAAAAACTATAAACTCATCTGGTTATTGTGAAATGGAAAAACCAGCAACGGATATATATGGAAAGAAATTAGAAAATACGCCAATTACTTCAACCGATAAAAATGAACCAGTTGATTTTGTTGCAGCTTTTGGTTATACAGGAAAAATTGAAGGAAAAAAACAAGATTTAATATGTTTAGATTCAAATCTACATAGTCCAGGAGGGCGTCAATATCCATATGCTAGACCATTTAATTTAAATGAAGATTATGATGTGGGAATGGCTAAAATATATCAGTTATATATAAATGATGTAGTTAAAGATATGGAAAAAGGTGTAAGTATGGCTACTGCAATTAAAAATCATGAACAAATCGTGAACGTAGCAATGCGTGCTATAACCTATAAATATAAAAATTATATTACTATAGATAAAGAAGAAGAAAGACGAAAAAACATTTATGGTAATGTTATTAATCAATTTGAAGAAAAAAAATTAGCTAATAAAAAACTTCCATCTTTAGTAAAAAAAGGTGAAGGATATGACACAGCTAGAAAATATTATTGTGCAGGATTATTAGCTTGTAAAAGTTGTAAAACAGTAGATAAAAATGCTAGAACTGTTTGCGAAGAAATAGTTAAACCATCAAAAACAACAGAGTTTAAATTTTCATTTGAAAATGATCCTAAAAAAGAAACAACAAAAACAATAGGAAGTAAATTTGAAAAAACATTAACAATTAAATTAAAAGGTTTAGATAAATTAGTATCTAATTATAGTTTATATAAAATAACTAATCCTAGTTTTGTGATTACAAAAGTTTCTTGTAGTGATAATAAATTAAGTTGTTCATTAGCTAATACCGGACTTTTAGATGAAAATTTAGTTTCAGCAAATGTAAATGGTGAATACGAATTAAAAGTTATAGTTTCTGGAGAAAGTTCAGCCTTTAAAAATAGCAAAAACGTTAAAGTATTATTTGATTACAAAACATATCATATTTTAGATGCTGATAACTTTGCGACTTTAAGATACTCGTTAACTGAAACAAAGAAACAAAGAATGATTGCATTAATGCCTACCAGAGAAAAAAGAGCAGATGCTAAAATAAAAATAAATGTACCTGCTATGTGTCAAACTGAAATAATTAATGGAGTACAAATATATAAATATGCTGGTAAAGAAGTTAGCGAAACAGAATACCTAAGAGCAGATTGTTGTAGTTTAGATCCTAATAAATTAATTGAACAAGGAAATATAGAGCACTATATGAATAAATGTACTACAGCAGATACAGTTATTTTAGATACTAAATGTGATAATGATCGAAATCCAAATAATATGAGTGAATCACTTATTATCCAGCAACCAATTGATAAAATAATGGGAATTGTAGACGATGCGGAAAATAACTATAATAAAGGTTCATACACTTCTGCACAAAAAAAATCACTACTAGATGAAACTAATAATAATCGTGATGATGTATATCTATATAATGGAAACGATGTCGACAGTACTGCGTTTTCTACCCAAAACACTTATTGTAAAATGTATACAAGTGAAAATTTAAAAATCTCATTTCCAGGAACGGTTGAAGCTTCCAGTGGGAGATTCTTTATCTTTGATGAAAACCAGCAACCTAATGTTGAAGGTGAAATCCACGGTAATTTCCATACTGATTATGATAGATGGAAAAAAGATTATGAAAAAGCAATTGAAGCAGAAGAAGCAGCTTATACAGCATGGGAAAACGCTAAAAATAAAGACGATGCGATAAGTAGCGCTGTTGCTACGCCAGACAGGACTTGTACATATGATTGTGATCCTTATTCTTGCCCACTTGTAACAGGAGGTAAGCCGGTTTTAGATAATAATGACATACCAATAATGACAACTTGTTGGAAAACTTGTTCAGACAGTTACACTTCATATAGTGGTACTGCAAAAGGAACATATTATAATGCTAAAGGCGGGGCACAAGATAAGGAATCTGCGTACTGGGAAACAAGCAGTAACTGTTCAGGTGTATCTAAACCAAACGCAAGAGTTAGTTCATATAAATCATCTTATGATGCTGCTATAAAGTATCGAAAAGACTTAGAAGTTTATAAACGTCAATGTGAAAGTAAATCACAAGTTTCATCTAAGTGGAGATATTATTTAGAACCTGATTTAAAGTTTACATATAAACAAGAATATTATGATTCTAAAACAGATAAAGTTATTAAAACTCAAGAAGAAGTAGAATTAGAAGTATCTACAAGAGCGGAAAAATATTGGCCAAATATTAGTACCGAACCTAGACAAACTTATCAAGCGGGTGGAACTAGTAATGATTCTATAATAATTAATTATGGTGGCGGTAGAACTGCATTTTATCAAAATCAAAGTTTTGATGCTAATAAAGATTATCGTGTTAGTTATAGTCAAAAATTATTCTATATGCCAAAAACAAAGTATTATAGTTTATTACCTAATGGTAAGTTTTCTTCCGATGTAATAAATTATCAAAGTGGTAGTTATATAGATGTAGGTTATGTATTTAACGTTGAGATAACTAATTATAAAAATGAATATTATACATGGTTTTCAATGGATAACGTAGGACATTTAATGCGTAATGTTAAAATAAAACCCAAAATGAAATCTAATACGCAAAGATCTTTAGATGCAAAGTTAGAAGAGTTAAATGATCCACAATTAAATGCTATATATAGAGATGAGAATATTGATGAGAATCTATTCAACAATATCTGTTATTACACAGATGAGGAAATACTATATAAAAGAGATTGTCCTACTTGTGAGGATGAAAAATCATCAAGTTTCAGAGCACAATATTATTACCGTACTGTAGCAAATAATAATTTATTCCCAAATGAAGGAATAAGCGGACGACAATCTGGTGCTAACTGGTCAAACGATAAAGGAAAAAGTGCTAAACAAGCAATCGAAAAATTAAGTGAGGCCATATATAATGATCAAACTAAAGAACATTTAGAATACTCATTTACTTTGTCTCCAGTTGATATGCAAAAAATAAGAGAACTAAATAAAAGTTCAACTTATAATGATTTCAATCTTAAATGTAATGAATATGGAAAAGAATGTGAAAGCCAATTATTAGAAGAATGGGCTAGGATATCTAAAACAGAAGATATTTTATATAACACAAGAACTACTAAATGGAAATACTATGTAGCAAATCAAAATACAACTCAATGGTTAAGAGGTCAAATGAAAAACATTTTACCAAATGGATATCCAGAAGAGATTACAAAAATGTCAAACTGGCCATAATCATAATTTAAAAAATATTAATGTTTTTTAAAATCTGGAATGTATTCATATGACTCTAGTTCAGTAAATTATATTTACGGCTCCAGCGATGCATGGACTATGACGCCTGCACAATTTCATGTAAACGGTAGAGCTTTTGTAATGATTTTGTCAGCATCAACGTTAGTAACTCCGAACGTAAATGTCTCCTATGGCATGCGTCCGGTTATAAACCTATCTCCAAATGTAATGGTATCCGGTGAAGGTACAGCAACTAATCCTTATAAAGTAACCAATTAATTAATAAAACATCTAAATTAAAATTTAGATGTTTTTCATCGCTTAAATCAATATAAAATCGTTGTTATATGTTGGAAAAATAAAAAAGTTGTGATATACTAATTAAGAATAGAGGAGGCTAATATAGATGCGTAATTATAAACAAAACACAATCAAATTATTAATAACGCTTATTGCGATATTTTTTGGTTCTGTAAATGTTAATGCAGAAAATTGTACATATGTAGAGAAAGCAAAGTTAAATGATTTAGCTTCAAAAATCAAAACTAATTATGAAGTATTAGAAGAAGATGTTATTGAAGAATTTATTGATCCAGATACTGATGATGTAAGTACATTTGAAACTGTAAAGGTATCTTTTAAAATTAGTATTTATAATATAACTGAAGATATATATATTGTTCAACATAATCAATTAACTAATGAAGAAATAACAATCTTTTATAAAGATACTGATAATGGTGTATATACATTTATAACTGAAGATACAGAAAATATAATAAAATATGATTATAAAATTTATTCTAATATAGATAGTTGTTCTGGTGAGGTGCTAAAGAGTTTTAATTTTACCAAACCAAAGATGAACCTATATGCACAGTATCGTATGTGTCAGGGTTTAGAAGAAGTATCTTATTGTAAATTGTATATAACTGAAGATATAAAGATATCTGAATCTGAATTAGAAGAAAAATTAGTAGAGTATTTATCTAAAGAAGATAAAAAAGAAACTGATGAACAAGATTTTAAAGATGTAATTAAAGATAACTACATATATGTAATAATTGGGGTGGGCATAGTAGTTGGTACTTTAGGAATAACAGTAGTAATTGTTAAAAGAAGGAGTGCCCTATGAAAAAAGAAGTAAAATTATTATTAACATTAATAGTAAGTGTTTTTGTTCTAGGATTAAATGTTAATGCTAAAACAGGAACAGGAATATGTTATAAAAAAACTATTGATTCATCTGGATATTGTAAATTAGATGCGCCAGTAGCGATTTCAAGAAATGAATTTAATTATAAACCAATTATGATGACAGATGGAACAGAAGCAGCTAAATATGAATATTTTGGAACTGTTGAAAGTCAATCACAAAAAATGTTTTGTATCGATCCAAATCTATCTTGGCCACGAGATATTTCATATCAACACGCTAAACCATTTAATATGGGAACTGACTATGATAGAGGAATAGCAAAAATATATACAATGTATGTTGAAGATTCTGTAGCGCTTATGAATAAAAATCCAGGAATGACTTTTGATGAAGCATCACAAAGATATATTCAAACAGCTAACGTAGCGATGCGTGCTTTAGAAGTAAAGTATGAATATGATATTTCAGGAAAAGGCTTTAGAAGAAACTACTTTGATAATGTAGTCGATCAATTAGAAGGAAAAAGAGCGTCGAATCCTAAATTAAGTGAAAAAGATGCAGCTTATAAAACTGTTGAAAAATACTATTGTTCAGCAATTTTATCTTGTAAGAAGTGTACTAAAGTTAAAAGTGCGATGAAACATTGTGAAAAAGTAAAAGGAATTTCTAAAAAAACTGTAGAAGAGTTTAAAATAAATGTTAAATCAACACCAGAAATAGAAAATATCAATACTGGTAATGATAATGAATTTTCAAGAATAATTGAAATTGAAGTATCTGGTTTAAAAAAATTAACTAATAACTATGATGCTTATAAAAATACTGAACCATTCTTTAAAATAACAAAAGTTGGCTGCGATAATACAAAATTAAAATGTTCGTTAGAAACAGATGGCATCTTAAATAAAGATTTATTAAATGGTTTAACTGGAGATAAATATAACTTTAAAGTTAGAATAACTGGTGATAAAAAAGATTTCTTATCAGAAACCAATGAAAAAGTAACAGTTGAATATGAATATCATCATGTTTTAAATGTTAATAATTTAGCAACGTTAAAATATGGTTTAGGTCGAATTAAACATCAAAGAATGATTGTTTTAATGCCTAAAAGATCAGAAAAAAAAGATATTAATGTATCGTTTCCAGTTCCAGCAATGTGTCAAACTGAAATTGTATCTGGAAAACAAATATATAAATATGGTGGAAAAGAAGTAGAAGAACTAGAATATTTAAAATCTGGTTGTTGTAATATCAAATCTGCATATTTAAAAGATGATAATGCTAGAAACTATTACGTACAAAATTGTGATATTGATGTTAATATACATCTAGAAACTAGTTGTGTTAATGATGGAGATGCTGCAAATATGAGTCATTCTTATATACAGCAAAAACCAATTGAAAAAGTTTTAAATAATATCAAAATAGCAGAAGATAATTATTCTACAGTAGATCTTCAAAATGAATTAATAAAATATAATTATCATCGTGACGATAATTATTTATATACACCATCTGCAACTGCTAATGATGCGATTTCGACAAAAAACACTTATTGTCAAATGTATACTAGTGAAAGTAATGATATTTATTATCCTGGTACTGCAGAAGCAAGTAGTGGAAGATACTTTATATTTAATGGCCAACCATATATTGAAGGCGAAGTTAATGCAGTATTCCACACTAATGTATCTGGATGGGAAAAAGATTATACGATTGCTATAAATGAAGAAAAAACGGCTTACTATGCTTGGCAAGAAGCTCTTAGAGATGAAGAAATAGAAGATGCTTCTAGTTATGAAAGACTTTACCAAATTGCTTTCAATAACAGAGAAAAATTACAAACATATAAAACTCAATGTGAAATAAAAAGCGATATTATTAATAAATGGAATTATCAACTAGAACCGGATTTAATATTTAATTATCAACAAAGTTTCTTTGATCCGATAACTAATAAAACAAAAAAAATAACTGAAAAAGTAAAATTAGAAGTTTCTCATAAATCGGAGAAATATTGGCCAAACATAAGTGATGAAAATCCACAATTAATAAATGGATCTACTGAAGGGTATAAAAGAGATGCTTCAATGACAGTTAATTATGGTTCATATTATGAAAGGTTTAATTATGATAAAACCGAAAACTATAAAGCAGGATTTAAACAAACCTTATACTATATTCCAAAAGTAAAATATTATAGTTTATTACCAAATGGTAAATATGTTACTTCTATAAATGAATTTCAAGATACTAATTATATAGATGTAGGATATGTATTTAATGTTAATATTACAACATATCAAGGAGAATATACTACTTGGTTTACAGTTAATAACTTAGGTCATTTAATGCAAAACAAAAGTATTAAACCTAAAAATACTTCAAATGTTCAATCTCTATTAAATGAATATTTAGTAGATAATAAAGATATCTTAAATATTACTGATACTTCAAATAATATCGATGGTTTATCTTATGTTAATAAATGTTTCTATAAAGATGAAGAAATACTTTATAAAAGAGAATGTCCTACTTGTGAAGATGATACTAGTTTCAAAGTACAATATTATACAAGATCAGTAGCGACTGAAAACTTATTCCCAAATGAAAATGATGCGGGTAGAGTATCTGGTGCTAACTGGACAAATGATAAAGGAAAGAGTGCTAAGACTTTAATAGAAACAGCTTCTAATGAAATATATGGAGATGCTGATGGTTCTAAAGCGTATTTAGAATACTCATTTACATTAACTCCATCAATAATGCAAGATATTAAAAAAAATAACAAAAAAACAAATTATTCAGATTTTAATTTGAAATGTAAAATAAATGGTAAAGAGTGCGAAAGTAGTTTATTAACAGAATTAGTTAAAAACTCTAGAGAAGAACAAGCACTGTTACAAGCGACAAGATCAGAAGGATGGAAATATTATGTAGATAATGTTTGGGTTCGAGGATCAATTGCTAAATATTTAAAAAATGGTTATCCAGAAGATGATACTGGTTTAACTATTTGGCCATAAAAGGAGCGTGTTTATAACATGAAAGAAAGTTTATGGGGCTACTGGATTGTAGTCTTAGGATTATTTGTTTTAGTAGTAATGATGTTATTACAAAATTATACTACAACAAACCAGCAAGATTACTACTTGCTTAAAGAAGTAACAGATGCGGCAATGGAAGAGTCTCTTGACTTAGCTCATTATCGTAAATATGGAGAAGTAAGAATAATTAAAGAAAAGTTTGTTGAAAACTTCATAAGAAGATTTTCAGAAACTGTCAACATGAATAAAACATATGACATTAAGTTTTATGATATTTATGAGGCACCACCAAAAGTAAGCGTTAAAGTCACTACAAGTACTGATCAGTATGCAATAATGGGTGACATTGATACTGTTGGGGTAGTAAACCGAATTGATGCAATTATTGAAACTTATGAAAAATAGGAGGAATAAAAATGGGAAACATTGGCATATCGATTAAACGATTTTTAGGAAATAAAAACACAGTTACTATAATTGGGGTACTAGTCGGAATCGCTGTCTTATATCTAGGATATAATTGGCGTGTTAAACAAGCAGTAGAACCTCAAATAGTACCTTATGCAAAAATGAATATCGCGGGTAATACTGAAATTACAGTAGATATGGTAGGAGAAATTAAAGTATCTAAAAACATGGTAGATACAACTCCTAACTTAGTTACATCTAAAGCACAAGTAATTGGTAAATATGCTAAATATGATACTACAGTAGCAGAAGGTGCATTATTTTATAAGTCACAATTAATGACTGAAGAAGATTTACCTAATTCAATAATTAAAGATATACCTAAAGATTATACGGTATATACCTTAAATGTTGATTTACATTCAACATACGGTAACTCTATAATGCCTAAAGATTATATAGACTTATATTTTAAAGCAGTAGATGATAACAATTATATTTTATTTGGTAAATTCATCGAAAGTATTCAAGTAGTAGCGGTTAAAGATTCAAGTGGTCATCATGTGTTTTCATCATCATCAAATGGAACACCATCTGAATTATTATTTGCAGTTCCTAATGAATATTTCACGCTATTAAAAAAAGCAGGATATATTAGAACAAACTCAATTGAAATAATTCCGGTACCAAGAAATAAAGATTATACAGATAAACCAGGTGAAACACAGATCACTAGTGAAGAAATAAGAGCATTTATAAATGCTAAAGCAATTGATGCTTCTCAAAACGAAGGAATAGATAGCAACGTTGTTGAATAAAAAGAATAAAAAAAGGGATGGTAAAAAATGTCAGATGCTATATTTTCACAATTAGATTTTGGACCATTAAATGAGTTTTTAACCGATGATAACGTTACTGACGTTTCATATAGTAATGGTGGACAAGTATGGCTAAAAACACTTGATAAAGGAGTTTATCAAGTTTCTAGACCTGAAATAAATAATATGCTAATGGAAAAATTAGCATTTCAATGTTCCAACATTATGGGTAAAACATTTAACATGGCTCATCCTTTCTTAGACGCTGAAAGTGCTGAGTTACGTCTTAACTTCGTGCATGATTCTATTGCAACAAATGGAGTAGCGTGTGTTATTCGTAAAACTCCAGCAAAAATCAGATTAAATAAAGAAAAATTATTAGATGAAAAATATTGTATTTTACAAATACATGATTTCTTAATAAAATGTGTTGAAGGTCATTGTAATATAATAGTTAGTGGAGAGACTGGTTCAGGAAAAACAGAATTAGTTAAATATTTAGCGAGTCATACTCAAGAAAATGAAAAACTTATTACAATAGAAGATACTTTAGAATTACACTTAGATCGAATATTCCCTCATCGTGATATCGTTGCGATGAAAACAAATAACATAGCATCATATTCTGATGTGCTTGTTACTTGTATGAGACAGAATCCAAGATGGATTTTATTATCAGAAGTTCGTTCTGCTGAAGCTGTTATGGCAGTTAGAAACTCTATATCTTCTGGACACAATATTTTATCAACAATTCACTCAGATAAAGCTGAAAGTATACCAATGCGTATGTATTCACTTTTAGAAGGTAACCAAGATATAGAACAATTTTTATCATCTATTCATCGTTATGTTCAATTGGGAGTTAACGTTAAAGGTTATATGAGTAAAGAATTAGGTCGTTTTCAAAGAGAAATTATAGAAGTATGTGAATTTTATGTTGATGAAGATAATATTGCTCGTAAAAATATTATATATAAAAAATCTATGTCTGGAGGATTTTCACTTAAAAATCCAAGCAAACATTTATTAGAATATTTAAGTCTGCAAGGAATAAATCTTCCAACCGATACTTTTGGAATAGCAACAGAAGAAAGTGCTAATTCAAACAATTAAAAAAAGGAGGTTAAGCTATGGAACTAGTTATATTATTATTAATTGCAATTTTTATTATAACTTATCGTAAAAATACCGGTGATAATTTTTATAAATTTTTAATGACAGAAATTAATGGCGTTTATGAAAAATATGCTCCCTATAGTTTTCAAATGGTAAGAGAAAAAACTAAAGAACTAGGTCAAGAATATACTGCTAAAGAATATATATCTCAAGTAGTAATATTTGGTGCTGCTGGAGCAGGTATAGCATATTTATATTTTTCTAGTATCTTTTGGGCTATACTTTATGCTGTAGGTGCTATAGCTTTTATTCCATATTTAGCCTATCTAAGATGTCAAAGAGTATATAGTGAGTTTCTATTTGAACAAGTTCAAGTATACACTACAAACGTTATTATGGAGTTTAATACAACTCAAAGTTTTGTAAAAGCTTTAGAAGGTGTTCATGAATCAGGTGTATTAGAAGATCCAGTATTAGCAGATGTCAAATTAATGATTGATTTATCTTATCAAAATGGAACAATAGATGAATCAATAAAATACTTTGATGATAAATATCCATATTATATGGT
>CAYYOP010000013.1:0-16625 GCA_964473435.1 uncultured Muribaculaceae bacterium
TCCACACCATAAAAAACTATATATATTTGGAGTTTTTGCATCAAGCAATATTGTTCTCGCAAAATTTATATATTGATACAATGGATTAAATTTAAATAATTGTTGTAGCCATATTGGAAGCATTCTAATATCATAAAATATTGGAGTAAAATATTGCCATATAGTTAGCAATATCCCATAAATATAAAACATATCTCTTAAAAACACAGAAATAGTAGATAATATAAAACCTATTCCCACTGTAAATAAGAACATACATATAAATGAATATGGTAGTAATAAATAATTAAAGCTTATAGGCGCTCCAGTTATTACTACAATAAGTAATAACGGTATTAATGATAACAAAAAATTAATTCCAACAAATAAACATTTTGATAAAGGAAATATATATTTTGGAATATATACCTTTGTCATTAAATTAAAATTCATAACTACTGAAGTCATTGCATTATTAGACGCCTCACTAAAATAGTTAAACATTATTAGTCCAGTCATTAAGTAAACTAAGTAGTTTACTCCTTCCATATCAAACTTAAACATTTGAGAGAAAACTAACGCCATTACTCCTAACATTAATAAAGGATATAACAGACTCCATAATACTCCTAATATACTTCTTTTATACTTGACTTTAAAATCTCTTAAAATCATTTGAGACATTAGAAATGAATATCTTTTAAAGTTATGTATGATATTTTTTATTGCCATATTTTTTAATGCCTTTCATAATTTATATTATAGCAGAGTAATTAGGCTAATTCAAATGATTTACAAGTTTTATAGTGTAAATATATAGCAATGAAAAAAGGTTATCCAAATGTTATGGTTAACCTTTAATTATAATTTTAAATATCGTTTTTTTTATTTTGGTTTTCATTGTTTTTGAACACAAATCATTCAATATTTTTTGTTGTATAATTTCTTTATCGAATTCTTTTCGATCTCTTTTATTTAATGTTTTTCTTTTACTTAAAACCGCATTAGCATTATAGCTTAATAATAATTCTGTTGCTTCATTCGAAACTTTTTTCAATGTTAATATTTCTTCTTTTAATTCTTTATAAAAATCTAAAACATCATAAGCTTTTTTTAATTCTTTATCATAATCATTATTGGATGTAATACTTCCTAATACTTCTTGATCATAATAATATAATTTTTTACTAGTCAATAGTACTTTGTTAGATTTTAATATTGTAATTGGAATTAAACCAAAGTCTTCATGATAACGATTAGGCTTAAACAAAAAGTTTGTTTTTGATAAAAACTTTTTGTTATAAGCATAAAGTACTGCCATTTCAAATACTCTTTTTTTTGTTATTAAATATGATATTGCTTCGCTACCCGTAAATTCTTTATTGGTGTTTAAATCTAAGTTTAGTTCTTCAGATTTGTTTGTCCATTCAAATTTAATTAAATCATATTTCACTTTTTTTAACTGCTCTTCTAAAAAAGATAACATTTCTTTAGATATATAATCATCTATATCAACAAAAAGAATATATTCTCCAGAAGCTTTCATTATTCCAATATTTCTACTAAGACTCAATCCTTTATTTTCTTGATTTATTAAAGTTATTATCTCTGAATATTCTTTTTTATATTTTGTTAATATTTTTTTGCTATGATCTGTTGAACCATCATTGATTATAATAACTTCAAAATTTTTATAAGTTTGATTTAAAATGGATTTCAAACATCTATCTATATATTTTTCTCCATTATATACCGGAATTATAAATGTATATTTCATTATTTGCCCTCCAATAATTGTAGAATCAACTCTAAGTTATCTTTATTAAATTCTTCGGCGTTAAATTTTTTGGGGTTGTTATAATTTAAATATTTTAAAATATCATTTTTTAAATCCGTTTTATTTCTTTTTGTAATATAAATATAATCTTTTAAATCAAATGAGTTAGCTGAAACAGTTATCGTTGATAATATTCTTTGGTTTAGTGCTAATCCTTCTAATATAACTACTGGAAAGCCTTCATATTTAGATGGCAAAATTAACAAGTCGGTATTCTTTATATAGGGATATGGATTATCCTTATTATCTAGTAATTTTGCATTGAAAATTTTATTTTCACTAATATAATTTTCATATCGTAATTTGTCAGGTCCATCTCCTATTATCCAAAATTCTATTGCAGGAAGTTCTTTAGCAACATCAAATAACATTAACAGTCCTTTTGAATCTTCTTCTAGTCTTCCTACATATGTTATTAATGGTGATTTAGGTCTCTTTATTTTTTTTAAATTAGATTTTGCTATTATTTCTTCTTGATCAATTAAATTATTAATTACAATAGATTTTTCTTTTAAAGCGGGATATACGTTAACAAAATCTTTTTTAGCTTCATTTGAAACTAAAACAATTTTATTAAATTTATTAATCTTTCTTTTATTAAAAAACGATTTAAACTTTTCAATATTATTAGAAAAAAGATTCAAATAGTTTGTATGTACCCAAAGAATACTTTTTTTAGATAATTTTCTCGTTATTATAGAAGAAGTATAATCATATGTAGCAAAACAAATAGTCGTATCAAATTTATTTTTATTATTTGCAATAAATTTGATAAGTTTTAAACGGTTAGTTATTTTTCTAAATATTATATTTTTATTAACAGATAAATTATAATTTATTATTTTTACATTTTTAGGAACATCATTTAGAAAAGATCCTTTCTCATGTTGAAGAACCAAAGTTATTTCAAATTTATTTGAAATATTTTTCAATAAATTAATTAAAGATTTTTCTATTCCACCTATTTCTAAATCATAAGCAGTAATCATAATTTTTTTCATTTTTCCCTCAATTACATATAACTATATATTTTAACTAAAATTTTATTATTTTTTATAACTCTTTTTAATATAGAAGTCTTTTGGTAGTAAAGATTTTTTTTCCAATTAATATAGTTAGTATTTAAAGTATCATAAACTTGATTAATAAATTCTTTTTTTAATTTTTTATCTTTTTGATACTTTTGTTGTAAAGCATACATTGTTAATTGACTAATATTTAAATATTCTAATTCATTATTCATTTCTTTTTTATCTTTATAATAATTATTTATTATATCCATTATTTTGAACATATCAAAAACTCTTCTGTCCATTGTAGTTGTTTCACTACTGTCATGGATTCTGTAATTGTAATAAGCTTTGTTTATATGTCCTACTTTTGATGAATGATAAAGCGCTTTTAAAACAAATGGCATATCTTCATATTTTAGTTTCTCTTCAAAGTTAATTTTATTTTTAATAATTAATTCTCTTTTAAATATTTTATTACAAGGTCCATAGTCAAGTAAGTTAATTAAATTAGGCATTTCATTTAAGTTGCTAATATTAAAATAACTGTTTTCAAACATTTCTTTTGTTGAATCAAATTTCTTATAGTAATAACCTGTTACAATATCCAGTTTGTTTTTTATTGCAAAGTTATAATACTTTTCAAACATTTCTGGTTCGATTGTATCATCACTATCAACAAAACCAATATACTCACCAGTTGATTTAGAAACACCTATATTTCTACTATAACCAATTCCTTTGTTTTTTTTATTGTTAATAAATATTATGTTAGTATTTTCTTTTACATAATCTTTTATTGTTTTCTCACTAGAATCAGTACTACCATCATTTATAATGATAATTTCTATTTCTTTCAATGTTTGATTTAAAACACTATCTAAACACTCTTTTAAATATTTAGATGAATTGTATACTGGTATAATAATACTAACTTTTTTCATATGACCTCATTAATTTTTATACTTATATTTTAACATTTATTAATTGTTTTTGCATTATTTTATTTTTCTTCAATGAATTTTAACATATCTTTGTATAGTTTTTTTGCGGTTTGATAACCTTCATTATAAGTTTCTTCTAATTTAGATCGATTCTTTTCTATTCTTCCTATGTTTAATTTGTTTTCTGGTTGGATTATAAATACTTTTCCTGCTTCTTCTTGTTTTTTAATATAATCAATTGTCTCATTATATTCTGTATGTCTGTTTTTACATTTATCTATTACTTTTGGATAATCTTTATATTTCTTTTTCATTGCTAGATATGATTTACTATTTTTTTTACGATAATTTTTATCTCTAGTTAGGATTAATATGTTCTTATCAAATTCTTCTTCAGCTTTTTTTATTGGAATAGAGTCTGATATTCCACCATCTAAATATTCTTTACCATTAATTTTTACTATATTAGAAATTAGAGGTAAAGATGCAGATGCTCTAATAGCGTCAACTTGTTTAACAGCATCTTTTATATGAATATATTCTGGTTGACCAGTTTTTAAATTAGTTACTACTACTAAGAATTTTGTTTTATTGTTCATAAATGTTTTGTTATCAAAGATATTTAATTTATTTGGTATCTCATCATAGATAAATTGACTACCAAATAATTCACCATTTTTTCTTAAATTTGAGAAACTTAAATATCTTTTATCATCTAAATAATTAACAAAAATATCTTTTGAACGATATTTTTGTTTTGAGATATAACTTGCACCATGGCAAGCTCCTGCAGAGACTCCTATTACTAATGGGAATTCTAATTTCTTTTCTAAAAAGAAATCTAATACTCCTGTAGTAAACATTCCTCTCATGCCACCGCCTTCTAAAATCAAACCTACTTTTTGCATTTTAATCATTCCTTCGTTTAAAAAAATCACTTGCGTGACTTCTTGTTTTGTTTAAATAATATGTCTGTCTTTAAAATTAAGAACGCGATTACTATGAGCAATGCGATATAAAGTATTATTGCTAAGTTGTTATCACCTAATGCATAAAATATTGATATAACCGCACATAATAAGCTAATACCATACATTATAAAAACTGTTTTCTTTGTTGATTTATTTAATTTTAATAATTGATGATGAATATGTTCTTTGTCTGGCATTCCTATATTCTCACCTTTTATTACTCGTCTAAAGATTGCTAATATAGTATCTATTATTGGTAAGAATAATATTAATATTGGAACTAGTAGAGACGTTACAGTTGCAGCTTTAAATCCTAGTAAAGATATTACCGCAATCATAAAGCCCAAAAACATACTTCCTGTATCTCCCATAAATATAGAAGCAGGATTAAAATTATAAACTAAGAATCCTAAAGTAGATCCAAGCATTAATAAACATAATATTACATCTAAGCCACCTATTCTATTTAGAATAAATGCTATAACTGCGATTGTAGCAAAATAGATAGAACTTATTCCTGATGCAAGTCCATCTAAGCCATCAATAAAGTTTATTGCGTTAATTATCGCTGTTATAAAAATTATTGTAATAGGACGCGATAGAATTCCGAAATTAATATGTATTCCAAATGCACCTAACTCTGTTAGTTCTATATGACCATATAAAACAACAATTGATGCTGCTATTATTTGAACTATGAATTTATATCTCGCTTTTATTGGATTTATATCATCTAATATTCCAAGTACTATTATTAGAAAACTTCCTATTAATATTGATATCATTTGTGTAGATAGTTCTCCAAAAAAGATATATCCAGTTATAAATGATAAAAAAATTGCAAGTCCACCCATACGTGGAGTATTTTTTTCATGTACTTTTCTTTCATTAGGAACATCTACTGCTCCTACATGAATAGCAACTTTTTTTATTAAAGGAACTAATATTAAACTTGCTAGAAATGACATACCAACAATTAATAATAAATGATGGTTATTTACTGTCCACTGCATGATTTCACATCCTTATTCATTATTATACACTAAAATTAAAGAAAAAAATATAAATTGTTTAGTATTTGATATCTATTAAATAAAGACCTTGAGAAGGTGCATTACTATAATTATATATATTCTTTTCTTGTTCAAGCATTTCTTTTATAGCGTTAGGTTGTATTTTTTCTTCACCAACCATAATTAATGCTCCAACCATATTGCGAACCATATATTGATAAAAGTTTTGACCTACAAAGGTAATTGATAAAATATTTTTTTGTTTTTTTATTTTAATAGAATATATCGCACTATTATAGTGTTCTCTTTTTCCGCAGACATAAGCTTTAAAAGAATGTTGTCCGATAAAGTATTTACTTGCTTTTCTCATTTTATTAATATTTAGATTATGATTATAATTATAAACATAATCATTCCTAATTGGGTTATACTCATCTAGGTTAATAAGATATTGGTATGTTTTTCTTTTTACTTCAAATCTTGAATGAAAATCATTTGGTTTCTCTTTACAGTAGTTAACATAGATTCCTTGATCAACTATTGAATTAATTGCTTTCTTTAGTCTTTCTGGAGTTATGTTAATATTTAAATCAAAATGTACCATTTGATTATAAGCATGAACTCCTCTATCAGTTCTTCCAGCGCCTTTAACAAATACTTGTTTTTTATTTATTTTAGTTAAGGCTTTTTCTAGTTCCCCTTGGACTGTTTTTTCTGATTTTAATTTCTGAAATCCATAATATTTACTACCATCATACTTTATGCACGCTAAAAATCTCATTAGTTTATGCTCCTATATATATCTTTAAGTAATTCTTTTTCATCTAAGGTATATTGTAGTTTAATATTTTTTTTATTTGCTATATCTATAAACTTAATTATTTCAGGCTTTGGTAAAAGTTTTTGTTCTATAGCGATTAATAAATCTCCTTGATATTTAATTATTCCATTTTTCATTATTATAATACTTTTAGTAAGTTTGTTAACAAATGAAATATTATTACTTAAAATTATTATTTTTATTCCTCGTTCATTATTAATATTTTTTAATAATCTTACTATTGTATTTAAATATTTTTCATTTATTCCCACTTCAAAATTATTTAATACTATTAATTCTGGATTTAAAGAAATAGTTTTGATTAAATATAATATTTTTAATTCTGTGTCAGATAATTCTTTTATTCTTTTATTTAATATTTTTTTATTTAATGAAAGTTTTTCTAATAAGTGTACATCACTTCTTAAGTATCTTTTTACTTTTAAGTTAATATTGATATTGATATTTTCTATATTATTTACTAAAGAGAACAAATCTTTTTCTTCACCAAATAATCCTATGATATTTTTATTTTTAAAATAGTTGTTTTTTAATTCTTTTATATACATTATTTCCATACAGCACCTATTAATGATTTAATATTATAGTATTTTTTATTTAATATATCATAATAGTTTAGACCATTACTTAAGTTAACAACAAAAGGTAATTCAAATCCTATCTCTGTTAATAACTTATCATTATCTAATATATTTTTTGTTTTATCATATGCTTTAAGTTTAAAGTTATCTAATATTATAATATCTGTACCTAATAATAGTTCTTCTGCTGTTGATGTAACATTTAATATAGATATTTGATGCTTTTTAGCGTATTTAATAACTTTTAATTTTAGTTCTACTGATAAGTAGTTGAATATTCCATCTAAGCCTAATACGGAAGGATTTATTATTAATAAAGACAAGATCTTTATTAATGCTTTCTCACTTGTTGTTAAATATTCTATCTTCGCTTCCATAAGTTCTTCTAAATTAAAATATTTATTAAACTTTTTTATATTCTCATATGATATATCTGGATCTATGTTTAAATAATTTTGAAAATAAACTAGTTCTTCTTTGACATATTCTGTAAAGAAAGTTAAATCATTTAAACATACAGTTAGATTTTTTCTTTTATAATCTAAATCATAACTAGATATATGTTTATCATCTATAAATAAATTATCATTCGGGTATTTATTTATTAATGTTTTTAATAATGTTGTTTTACCTGATGATATAGGTCCGATAATATTAATAAAGTGTGTAAGTTTAATTTTTAATTCTAAATTTTTGAATTCTATTGTTTCCATAATACTCCCCCTGTTAGAATATTTTGTTTTCTATTTTATTATATCATTAATTCAAATCTTACTAAAGAAAAAAACAAATAATCTTATTTGTTTACTTTCCTAATTCATTTATTGCTGTGTGCAGTTGAGTATCATTATCATATATTAGTATTTCACCTTCAGCAAGATTTAACTCTATATTTATATCTGGTTTTAATCCGACTTCATTAATACAATCACCTTTTGGAGTTAACCATTTAGCTGTTGTATATTTCATCATTGAGTTATCATTTATATTTGATGTTTGTTGTACTGTGCCTTTCCCATATGATGTTGTTCCTATTAAAGTAGCACCATAACTATATTTTAATGCTGCTGCTAATATTTCAGAAGCTGATGCAGTATTTTTATTCATTAAGACCACAACTTTATAGTCTTTCTTTTCTTCTGTTTCATCTTTATGATTTTTTATATCTAAATTAGTTTGTAATGAATATATTAATGATCCTTTTTCTAAAAAGGTTGATGCTATATCAGAACTTCCTTTTAAGAAGCCACCTGTATTATTTCTAAGATCTATAATTAAACTATTTATTCCTTCTTCTTCTAATGATTTTAATTTAAGATTAAATTGTTCTCCTACAGATTCAGAGAATTTTGATACTTTTAAGTAACCAATTTTTTTACCATTATTTTCATATGTGTTTGATGTTACTACTGGAATATATAAAGTCTTTTTAACTACAGTAAATGTCAATGATTCACCATTGCGATCAACAATAATATTAATATTTTTATTGTCTTTAATTAGAGATACTGCTTCTTCAGATGTTTTATCAGTTACATCAACATTATTTATACTTTTAATTATATCTCCTATTAACATTCCTGCATCAGATGCTGGAGTATTTTCAAAGACAGTAACTACTTCTATTAATTCTCTTTCATTTTTTTTAATCTCAATTCCAATACCTTCATATTTACCTTTTAGAGAATCCATAAGTAAATCTTTACTATTCTCATTTAAATATGTTGTATATGGATCATCTAAATATGTTAACATTCCATTAATAGCAGCATTAATTAATCCTTCTTGATCTACATCTTTATAATATTCAGCTATTATTGAATTATAAGAACTAACAAAATTACCTAATTCTTTATTGTTTACAACTGAGGAACAATTATTAATTTTATTATTTGCAAAAAGAGCATATCCTGTTGTAGCGCTCATTATAATTGAAGCAATTAATGCGATTATAATTACTTCCCATAATTCAAAGATTGGTTTTGTTTTTTTCATTTTTATCATCTCTACTTTATAATATCATATTTTATTATTTTTAAATATATTTATATATAAAAAGACGTTAACTTAACGCCTTTTCTATTTCACTAATTGTCTCGTAATATTTAGAAACTTTTCCATCTTTAATTAAAATTAATGCATAGTCTTTAATTTTAACATCTGTTACTTGTTCTGGTTTTTTATTTGATTTATCACTTAATACTGATTGATTAAATTTATCTGCTAAATCAATATAATAAATCTTTTTACTTTTTTCTTTTTCTTCATATTTAGTAAATAAATCATCAAATTTACTAGCGTTGTCATCATCTTCTTTATAAGCAAAAACATAATATTCATTATACGGTCTAGTAAACATCGTACCTATAGTTATTTCACTATAATTAATAGTTGCTTCAGGTATTTCTTCTATTGCTTTTTTCTTATCTAATGCATCTGTTAAAAAATATAACCCGACTGAAATAAGGACTATTATTATAGTAATAATAATTAATGTTTTTACTTCTTGAGTGTCTTCACTAACATTTTTTGTAACTGTTTTTTTCTTATTTTTCATTGTAACCACCTAGAAAGTATTTTATCATAAGTATAAAAAAGAAGCAATATTATATCATTGCTCCTTTTGAATATTACTTCCCAATATCGTTAATTCATATAAAATTAGATTAATATCGAAAGTATAATCATGCACTAAGTAATACCCGTGTGCATATTATTATACTTCCCTAATTTTCTAGTTTTAAGCTGCCTGTTATTTCCAATTCAGCTTCTAAAGCTCGATGATTTAATATCATTCCAATAACAAATATATAACTTAAAAAGTATATCCATAACATTAAAATTGCTATGTTAGATTAGTCCAGTAACTATAAATATAGGTTGTTAATATCCATCCTATTGTAGTAAATATTGCTCCAACATTTACTCCTGAGGTTGGGACTGGTTTATCTGGCGCAATAGTATATATAACTTTAATAAAAGTAAACATAATTAACCAAGATATAGGTCCTTGTAAGACTTCTAAGACATTTGCTAATGTTGATTTTATATTAAAGTAACCAACAGCATCTATTATCTTAGAGCCAAAGGCTGGTACTAATAAAACAAATAAAATTAATGTAACTAAGACAAATGTTAAAAGTATTGCTTTAATTCGTCTTTTTATCCAAGATGTTTGTTTTATGTTATATATTTCATTACTAGCAATAATTACTGAATCTGCTCCATTTGAAGCAATATAGAACATAGTACAAAACATTATAAGTAATTTAATATCAATTGCTTCACCACTTATTATTGGTACTACAAGAGTAATAACATTCTTACTAAAGTTAGCTTCTAGTATATTAATGATAGAGTCCATTGATATATCAAAGAAACTAGCACCATAACCTATTAAAGTTATAATAGGCACTAATGATAATATTACAAAGAATGCTAGTTGTCCTGGTAAGATAGCCATTTCTGGCTTTCCCATTATATCCCAAACATTTAGAAAGAACTTTTTTATTTTAGATAAACTTTTTTTACTCTTCGACTTTTTCATTTTTAGCCTCTAAGTTTTCTTTGTTTTCTCTCATTTGAATAGTCGCTTCAGAAAGTGCATCATCTATTAATTTTAAATCATCAACTATCATACTAAAACCAAAAGCCGCTCCATACTCATATGGTAATGTTTTAAATTCTCTAACTAATTTTTTCATGTAGTTTAATACTTGTTTTTCACTATAGCCTACTAAATAAATCATAAACTCATTTCCGTCAGTTCTCATTATTTCAGAATTATCTAACTGAGTTTTAATTAAAATATTAGCTGCAGCAGTTATTTGTTTATCTCCTTCTTCATGTCCGAAGGTATCATTTAAATATTTTACATTATTTAAGTCTATTACTATAACTCCTTGTGGATATATAGTATTTTGATTCCAAGCATTCTTTTTTTCATTTAAATAGTTACGATTTTTTAATGATGTCAATAAATCAACAAATTTTAATTTCTCATCTTTTTTTATTTTTGTACTTAATGTGATTTTATTTTTTGTATAATAAATCGTAAATGAAGTAAATATAGCAATACTGATTATTACTAAAGTATATTTAGCAACAGATGAAATTATATTTCCACTATGAGCTGCTGACTTATAACTAATTAATCCTTGATTAATTAAATTGTTTTGATCTAAACTTTGAATATAAGTACTAAATAATTTATAAAAAGCATCTGTATTATTTAAGTATTGAAAACTATAATTTTGATTAGTATATCCTGTATATCTAATACTATAGTTTTTAATTTCTTTATTTACATAGTAGTTATAAGTATTAGCATCAAGTGCTACTACTTGTTTCTTTTTAATTGCTTTGAAAAGTGCTTTTTCATTTGCTACTACTTCTATTTTAACTTCTGGAATAGTGCTTAAATATCCATATAATTTACTGTTCTCTAGAACTACTACTTTATCAGCATTTAATTCTTTTATATGTACTATGTTCAAATCTTTTTCTAATGGACTTATTACATAATATTTATTATTTAAATTTGTATATATATTTTGTTTATCTATTTCAATATTAGTATCAACAAACATTAAGTCTACTTTATTATTTTGAAAGTTCTTTATTAATTTTTCTGAGTTTTTATATTTATTATAAGTAAACTCCACTCCACTAAATTTACTAAAATTAGTTAAATATTCCATAGCGACTCCACCATAATTAGAACTTGCTAATGTTTGGTATGGTGTACTTGGAACAAACCCATAAACATAATCTTTATTTGTTAAAGTGTCTGTTTCTGCTTGGTTCAATCCTAATTTTTCAATATATAAATTATATAGATAATCATAATATGTTTCTTCAAAAGCATTATCTATCCATTTATTGTAATATTTAGTTAGGATGGAATTTAATAATTCATCATTTCCTAATCTTAAATAAAAGTTAATCATTAAATCACTGAAGTGATAAACTATCTTATAGTTATTTGCTAATACTGTATCTAAATACTCTATTTTAGGAACTATTAAATATTTAACTGAATCATTACTTAATGCTTCAGTTAATGTTTCTCTAGTCTCATAAGTATTATAAATCATGTTTTCAGAATAAACATCAGATACTCTTGTTAGAGTATCATTTAACAATCCTATACTACTTCCTGCGATATCACTATAATCAGTAATTACTTCTTCATTTTTACCTATTAATATATAATGATCTTTAAACATTAATAGATCACTATTAGTTACATCTTTACTTGTAATAAAGCCTAAACCACTTAAATCAGAAGTGGCTTCTATTGCCATTTCATTAAAAGAAACAGTATGACTTTTTTTAAAATCTTCTAAGAAATCAAAAAATACTCCCATTCCTTTGTAACCAAATACATTTAAATTATTTGGAATATTGATATTTATTTGTACTGATTTGTTTTGATCTAACCATTCTTTTTCTTTAATGCTTAATTTATTAGCATCATAAATAAAGTTATAATAACCAAATACTAATAATATTAAAGCAATAATAATACTACTAATAGTAATTATGATTCTTTTGTTTTTTTTCATTTGTATCTCCTACTCACTATAATTTGTCCATGAAATGATAGTATTATCACTCTTCTTATAGCCCATTATTGGAAATGTTACATCATCAACATCTCCTTCTTTTGAAACTGAATAAGAAATATCATAAAAGTTTTTTTCATCTTCAGTAAAGAATTCCAAACTTTTTATTGCGATATTTTTAGCATCTGTAGCTTTTCCTTCTTTTAAGTATATATTAACATGAATTATTTTTCCTTTAATTCTACTGTTAACTTTCTCTACTTTTTCATCTTCTTTAATTTCTTTTTCTAAATCAGATAATCTAGTAGTAGTAATTTCAACAGTTTCAATACCATTTAGTCTATTACCATATTTATCTCCAGAATTTTGAGTTAATAATAAATAGATAAAAGCTACCGCAATAAGTGCGATACAAAATAAGGCTACGCCCATTAATATAACAAATACTCTATTATTCTTATAGAACCCCTTTAATTTCTTCATATAATCCACCTCTTAAGTAATTTTATTATACTATAATAACTTTTATAATTCAATTTCGAATTAAGTTTATATGTATTTCAAAAAGTTGCAATATTTGCAACTTTTATATATTTAGATTTTCTTCTAATTTTTCTTCATCCCATATAGTAATATTTAATTCTATTGCTTTATCATATTTAGAGCCAGCGTTGTCTCCAACGATTACTATATCTGTATTCTTAGTTACTGAAGTAGACCATATACCTCCATTAACTTCTATTAAAGATTGTATTTCAGTTCTATTATAATTATTTAAAGAACCTGTCACAACTATTCTTTTATTTAAGAAGTTTTCGTTTTCTTGGATTGCCTCACCTATATAATTAGTATTTACTCCAATTTCTTTTAAAGAATTTATTAAATTTATATTTTCTTGATTTGAAAAATATTCTTTTAGATTATTTATTAATATTGGTCCAATATCCGGAATATCAATTAAGTTATTAATAGATGCATCTATTAATAACTCTATTGTATGGTATTTCTTTGCTAAAGTTTTAGCGGTTTTTTCACCTATTCCTTTAATTCCTAAACCGAATAGTAATCTTTCTAATGAATTGTTTTTTGAATTTTCTATTGCTTCAAGTAAGTTTTGAATACTTTTATCGCCAAATCCTTCTAATTCTACTAGTTCTGATTTTTTATTTTTCAAGTTATATATATCTGGAAAACTTTTTATAATGTTCATATTATAAAAGTCTTCTATTATTCTTTCACCTAGACCTTCTAAGTTCATCGCTTTTCTGCTTGAAAAATGAATTAAAGATTCTATATTACGTGCTGGACATAGATCATTCGGACATATTAAATCTATTTCAGATTTTGATTTAATTAATTCATGTTCACATATTGGACAATTATTTGGCATTATAAAATCAGTTTCAGTTCCATCTCTTTTATCTATTAAAACTTTTACTACTTCAGGAATAACATCTCCTGCTTTACGAATAATAATTTTGTCACCTATTTTTAAATCTCTTTCACGAATATATTGTTCATTATGTAGTGTAGCTTTTTTAATTGTAGATCCCATTACTTTTACAGGATCAAATATAGCATTAGGTGTTATTTGTCCGGTTCTTCCAACTGTGCAAATAATTTGATTAAGTTTTGTTTCTACTTCTTCTGCCGGGAATTTATATGCGATTGCCCATTTAGGATTTCTTGCCGTTGAACCTAACTCTTTTTGCATATGCATATCATTAACTTTAATAACTATTCCATCTGTTTCGTAATCTAGATCATGTCTCTTTTCAGACCATCTATTTACAAACTCTATTACTTCATTTATATCATCTAATAGTTCAGTATAAGGACATACTATTAAACCTAAATCTTTTAGTTCATTTATAGATTCATAATGAGTTAAACATTCTGTACTCGGATTATGATAAAAGAAAGCATCTAAGTTTCTAGATTTTGCTATTGAACTATCTAATTGTCTAACACTTCCTGCTGCAGCATTACGAGGATTTTGAAAGATACTTTCATTATTTTTTTCTCGTTCTTTATTTAATTCTTCAAAACTTTTTTTAGGCATATATATTTCGCCACGAACATCTAAGTCAATTGCTTTTTTTAAGCGTAAAGGGATTGTTTTAATCGTTTTAACATTGTGAGTTATATCTTCACCTATAAAACCATCTCCACGGGTGGCAGCGCTTACTAAAATACCTTTTTCATATATTAGAGATACAGATAGACCATCTATTTTTAATTCGGCTACATAAGTAGGATTATTAAATTCTTTTTTTATTCTTTCATCAAAACTTATTAGTTCTCCTTCATTAAACGCATTTGCCAAACTCATTAAAGGAATTTTATGAGACACTTTTTTAAAGCCTTCAATAACTTCAGCGCCTATTTTTTCTGAAGGTGAATCTTTTCTTTTTAATTCTGGATAATCTTTCTCAATTTGAATTAACTCGCTCATCCAACTATCCCACTGCGCATCTGTTACTGATGGATTGTCTAGGATATAATATTGATAATTTGCTTGTTCAATTAAATCAATTAATTCATCATATCTTTTATTCATATAATTCCACTTTCTATTTTATTATTGTATTAACTAATCTTTTTAATACTTTTATGATTTTTCAACAATTTTTTTACACCACTTTTAAATGCTACTTCTATTAAATTACCATCTTCTCTTATAACCATTCCAGTTCCGTGAACTTCATGACTAATAACTGAGTTCTCTTTAATATCATTATTATCACTAGTATACATTTTATTTTTATCTAACATTTTAGGTTCATTTAATAATCCTTTTTGTTCTAAATATTTATCACTTATTTCAGAAATAAATCTAGATGGAAGATTTAGTTGTTCTTTTCCATATAGCATTCTTCTTTTAGCATTAGTTAAATATAACCTTTCTTTTGCTCTAGTTATTCCGACATAACATAGTCTACGTTCTTCTTCTATATTATCTTCCATTAATGACATATTATGTGGGAATAATCCTTCTTCCATTCCAACTAAGAAAACGGTTTTAAATTCTAAGCCTTTCGCACTGTGAAGTGTCATAAGAGTTACTTCATTACCATCACTCTTATGATTTGATACATCACTTATTAAAGCTATTTCTTCTAAGAAATCACCTAAGTGAACTGATCCGGTTCGTTCTTCATATGAAGCTGTTATACTTTTAAATTCTTGTAAGTTTTCTAATCTAATTTCATCATCTAAAGTCTTAGAAGTTTCTAATGATTCTTTTAAACCAGATAGTTCTAAAACTTCATCTATAAGTTCAGTTAAACTAGAGTTTTCACTTACTTTTCTTAATTTTAATATAATATCCTTAAACTCTAATTCTTTTCTTGTATTCAATGATTCAAACATTGTTATATTATCATTATACGAAGTCTCTTCTAATACTCTTATTGCCGCAGCACCGATACCTCTTTTAGGTACATTAATAACTCTTCTTAAACTTATTTCATCATCTGGATTGAATATAAGTCTTAAATATGCGATTAAGTCTTTTATTTCTTTTCGATCAATGAAGAAATAACTACCAAATACTTTACATGGTATTCCTTTACCTAAAAATATTTCTTCTATAACTCTTGCTTGAGCATTCGTTCTGTAAAGTACTGACATATCTTCATATCTCATTCCTTGGTTTATCAAGTCTTTTATTTCATCTATTACTAAAGTTATTTCATGTCTTTCATCATAACTTCTTAAGTATTTAATTTTGACTCCTTCACCATTTTCAGAATATAGTTTTAGATCTTTTCTTTCTTTATTATTTTTAATTACTTCATTTGCTGCACTTAAGATAGTATTCGTACTACGATAATTATGTTCTAATTTAATTACTTTACAATTTTTAAAATCTTTTTCAAA